>DASTXK010000335.1:0-3431 GCA_035765555.1 Acidobacteriaceae bacterium | reverse complement strand
TTCAGCGCGCCCTGCGGGCGCAAGCGAGTCAGCGAGTCAGCGCAGCGGCGAACCCACGTCTCAGAAGCGAGACGTGGGGCACCCGCAAGTTGCAGCGGCCGGCGAAAAGATCAGCGTGCAGGCGAGCGCGTCGGCGGAGGTCTTCCCGGCCCCGATCGCGCCGGAGAGCTGCTTCTCAACCAAACCCGCGGCCCGCAGCCTCACGGACATGAGGAGGGAGGTGTTCCGCACGAGTGCGCTTCACCCGGCGGGCCAGCGCACCCTGAACCGCTACTTCGCGCCGCTGCCGGAACGATAAGGAGGGTTTCCCCTTTCCCCTTGTCCCTTTCCCTTGTCCCTGTGCCCTGAGTGCTACTCTGGACGATGCTGGGCATGAACCCCGAATCCATTGCCGAAGTCCTCGCCATTGCCGCGCATCGCGATGACGTTGAGCAGACCTGCGGTGGAACGCTGCTAAAGATGCGCGCGCAGGGCCTCCGCACCGCCATCCTCGACCTGACCCGCGGCGAGGCGGGAACGCGCGGCTCGGCGGCGGAGCGCGAGGCCGAAGCCGAAAATGCGGCGAAGATTCTCGGCGTCGGCTGGCGCGAGGCGCTCGACATCCCGGACGGAAGGGTAGAAAACACCTACGAGAACCGCCTGAAAATCGTCTCGGCGCTTCGCCGCGTCCGGCCCCGCGTCGTCATCCTGCCCTACTGGACGGGCCGCCATCCCGACCACTACACCACGGCAACCCTGGGTTATGAGGCCTGTTTCCTGAGCGGGCTCGCGAAGCTCGACATAGGCGCGGCCCCGCACCGGCCCTTCAAGATTGTCTACGCCAGCCTCTACGCCGACGTGCGCCCCAGCTTCATCGTGGACATCAGCCCTTACATCGAAGACCGCCACCGCGCGCTCATGGCTTACCGCTCGCAGTATGCGAATCAGCAGGCGGGCAGCGGCCTGTTCGTGCCGGAAGAGGAGATCCGCGAGCGGACCTTCGCCGAGGCCCGCCACTACGGGATGCTGGCCGGCGTCACCTACGGCGAGCCGTTCGTCCAGAAGGAGGTCGGCCTCGTTGACGACCTCACCCTGCTCCCCGTCGCATCCATGTAAGAAAGGATTCCAATCATGAGCACTCCCTCAGCCCCGGCCATCTCTCAGCCTGAACCGTGGCTTCGCGGAACCCACGCTGACGTTCAGCCCACCGCGCGCGCCGTTCTTCACGCCTTTGAGCTTGCCCGTGAGGACGTACACAAATGGGCCGCCGATCTGAGCGAAGCCGAACTGCACGCTTCGCCCGCCGGCCTTACGCCCATCTCCTATCACCTTCGCCACATTCCCGGAACGCTCGACCGCCTGCTCACTTATGCGGAAGGCCGCCAGCTCTCGCCCGAACAACTCAAAGCCCTGAAGGCCGAATCAACGCCCGGCGCCACCCGCGACGAGCTCTTCGCCGCCTTCGACAGCGGTCTCGCAGCCGCCGCCGAGCGCGTCCGCGCCCTCGCCGCCGACGATCTGAACGGGCCTCGCGCCATTGGCCGCAAGCAGCTTCCGGCGAGCCTCGGAGGCATCCTCGTCCATCTTGCCGACCACACCCAGCGCCACACCGGACAGATTGTGACCACGGCCAAGCTGCTCAAGGCCATCGGGCAGCCGGGCGTGAATTTCGGAATCCATGGATTGAAATAGGGCCGAATAACAAAATCACGACCGGGCAAGCTGCTCTGTTATGTCGTGATGTAGAACGACTCAGACGGCAGCACGCCGTGATGGAAGTCTCAACCGCGAATAAGTTTGAGGATGAACAAAGGATGCTCTTGTCCTTTGTTCATCCTCAAAGTGCCCGTCCGGCTAGGACCGCCGCCCGCGCAGGGCCCGCCGGAGGCGTTCTGGCTTCTACAAAAATAGTGGAGCCAGCACCAGGGTCACGGTAGCCAGCAGTTTGATGAGCACGTGCAACGACGGCCCGGCTGTGTCCTTGAAGGGGTCGCCGACCGTGTCGCCGACCACCGCCGCCTTGTGGGCCTCGGAGCGTTTGCCGCCGTGCGCGCCGGTTTCAATCAGTTTCTTGGCGTTGTCCCACGCGCCGCCGCCGTTGTTCATCAGCATGGCCATCATGATGCCGGTAATGGTGCCGACCATGAGCAGCGCCGCGACGGACTCCGCTCCGCTCAGGTTCATGGCCACGCCGTGCAGCATGGGCGCGTCCAGAGTCATGGTGGTGTTGAACTCCTTGCCAAAGTGCCGGAAGATGAGCCCGATGCACAGCGGCATGACGACCACCAGAAGGCCCGGCAGCACCATCTCCTTCAGCGCCGCTCCGGTCACAATCCTCACGCAGCGTCCGTAGTCCGGCGAGGAAGTGCCTTCCATAATTCCGGGGTTGTCGCGGAACTGCTCATGCACGTCCTGAATCACGGTCTGCGCTGCGCGTCCAACGGCCTTGATGGCCATCGACGAAAACAGGAAGACCAGCATCGCGCCCATCAGCGCGCCCACAAACACCGGCACCGAAGCCAGGTTCACGTTGGAGAAGCTCCAGCTTGTGGGCAGAATGCCGCCCGCCTCCGTCACCCGCTGCTGCACAATGTCATGCACGGAGGCCAGGTAGGCGGAGAAGAGCAGGAACGCTGCCAGCGAGGCCGAGCCAATCGCATAGCCCTTGGTCAGCGCCTTGGTCGTATTGCCAGCCGCGTCCAGCTTGTCGGTCTTTTCGCGGATGGAGTCCGGCTGGTTGCTCATTTCAATGATGCCGCCCGCGTTGTCCGTGATGGGCCCGAAGGTGTCCATGGCCAGAATGTAGGCCGCCGAGGAGAGCATCCCCATGGTCGCGATGGCCGTGCCGTAAATTCCCTTCGCGTAATAGGACACGCTGGTCACGTCCTGCAATCCCAGCGTCCCGAAGTAGTAGCTGAGCAGCAGCGCCGCGCCAATCACAATGGCCGGCAGCGCGGGCGTTTCCATGCCCACGGCGAGACCCTGAATAATGTTGGTGGCCGGGCCGGTTGTGGATGCCTGAGCGATGGCCTTGACGGGCCGGAAGCGCGTCTCCGTGTAGTACTCCGTGATCCAGACGAACAGCAGCGACATGACAATGCCGCAGATGCCGCAGCCAAACAGCCACCAGCGTATGGGGTGCTGACCGGCATCGAACATGTAATAGACAGCCGCAGCAAAGCCCGCGAGCGCCAGCACCGTCGTCACAAAATAGCCCCGGTTCAGTGCGTGCATCGGGACTTCGTCCTCCTTGGCCCGCACCACCGCCACTCCAATTGTGCTGGCGAGGATATTGATGGCCTGCACGATGAGCGGAAACAGTATCCCCTTCAGGCCGAAGACCGGATAGAGCGCCGCGCCCAGAATCATGGCGCCCACGTTTTCGGCCGCCGTTGACTCGAAGATGTCCGCGCCGCGGCCCGCGCAGTCGCCCACGTTGTCGCCCACCAGGT
>DASTXK010000334.1:0-5728 GCA_035765555.1 Acidobacteriaceae bacterium | reverse complement strand
GCAGATGGCCAGAGCGACTTTGACTCCATTCTTTTCAAAAACCAGCGCCTTTACGTGGAGAGCGTCGTGCGTGCCGGTGGCGACGCGGGGCACATAATAGCCGGCCATGGGCGCGCCCGCGGGCGGCGTGATGTCCACCTGCGCGGCGCCTGCCTGAAGCACAGAGGCCGATGAGGTCCCGGTCATGAGAAGCAGAAGTAGGATGAGCCACATGGAGCCACTCCTGAACAAGTTATGCGCGGCTAAACGCGCGTGAGGGTCACAAAGTAGATGTCATTCGTGCGCATGGAAAATGTCTGCTCGAAGGTGCCGTTGACGACGTGAACGATGCGCGTCTCGGCGGGCGCTCCGGAGGCGACAGCCTGCAACTGTGCCACCTGTTGTTTGGTGATCTGCGAAGGCGCGCCCATGTGCAGATAAGCCGTGTAGGCGTCGTTCCGCTCATAACCAACGCGGTAAACGGCGAGCTTGTAATAGCCATCCGGCAAGTTGTTGAGCGTCAGCGCGACCGGCTTGGTGGTGGCGGCGGGAATGGCGTGGTTATAAAAATGCTGGTCGTCCGACCCGGCAGGCGGCGCGACGGGCGAATAGTCCCAGAACAGCGCCTGTACCTGATGATCGCCGGTGCGCGTGATCCACGAGCAGGGGCCGCCGGGAGCGGTGTCGGTCGAAGCGACATCCGACGTGCCGAGTTCGCTCAGAAATTTATAAGCGAAGTAGGAAGGCTTGCGAATGCTCTGGTAATTGAGCAGGCCGAAGCCTCCATAGAAAGGCGTGAAGCGTGGACCGCGCTCCTCGAAGATGTCGGTGAAGGTCCAGTAGGACATGGAAGTGACGTAAGGCGAGGCCTTCTTGATTTTGTCGAGCAGAAAGCTCGCCTGAAGATATTGGTCGTGCAGCGGATCAACCGAGGTGTAGGAGGAACCCCATTCGGTGTAATGAAGCTGAAGATTGGGCAGCGCGGAGTGAATGATGTTCTCGTGTGAATCGCGCATCCGCCCGACAATGGCGTCCGGTGAAGTGTCAAAGACGGTGCTGACCCTGCCGGTGGTTGCGTCAACAAATCCGTGCTTGATGGCATAGATGTGGGTGGAGATGAAATCGATGGGAATGTGGTTGGCGGTGATGTACTGAAGAAATTCCTTCTCAAAGGGCGGAGTGGCCGAGGCGGGGCCGCCGACGCGGCACTCGGGGCAGACACTCTTGATGGTGGTGGCGGTCGCTTGGTAGAGATCGAAGTAGTCCTGATGGGAGCCGGTGAAAAAGATTTTCAGGTCAGGCTCGTTCCACACCTCGAAGTACCACTTTGAAATTTCGTCCTCGCCATAGCGCTCTTTCCAATGCGTCATCAGAGCGCGGATCAGCCCCTTCCATTTGTTCATGTCCTTGGGTGGGGTGATGTTGCCCTTGTACCAGAAGACGGTTTTGTCTCCGCTGGCCAGCGCGGTTGGCATGAAGGACAGCTCCACAAAGGGGCGGACGTGCATCGAGAGCAGCGCGTCATAGAGCGCGTCAATGTACTGGAAGTTGTAGCGGGAGTTCCCGGCGGCGTCCTCTTTGTAGACGCCCATGTCGTCGTCGAGCAACCCGTGGAAGCGGATGTAGCGGAAGCCGATCTCGCGTTGCGTGAGCGCGAGCTGCGCCTGCCAGTCGGCGCGCAGGCCTTCATTGGCGCGGCCAGCGCCCACAACCATAAGAGGCGAGCGGCTGTGCGGGCCGGTGACTTTTGCCACGTCGGCGGTGATGCGGCGGGCCTGCGCGGGGGGCTGCGGACTGGAGTCGTGTCTGGGGCCGGCAAAGGAAAGCGAGGTAAAGGCGAAGGCGAGGGCGGCGGCGAGAATCTGGAATTTGCGCATGGCGAATGGCTTGCAACGTCTCGTATTATAGGATAACCACACGTTCGATTAGCTGTTCAATAAAATTCATGCGGCGCGAGCGAAAGCCGCGTTCAAACTTCCGGTCCGGAGGCAGAATGAAACTGCAAATTTTGTGTGTTACGGCGCTGCTGTTTTGCGGCGGCACCATCAACGCGGCGGCGCAGCGGCCGCAGTTGCTTCCGGAGCCGCAGAGCGTGGAGTATGGCGCGGGAAGCCTGCCGATTCAGGGGCTGGTGATTGATGTTGGCTCGCAGCCGACTGCGGAAGACCGGTTCGCCGCGAATGAACTTGTGCGCGGGCTGGAAAAAAAGACGGGAATTCACCTGCCGGTATCTGAAAAGGCGGTCCAAGGTTCCGCTATTGTGCTGAAGCGCACCGGGCCGGTGGATGCGCTGCCGGTTCCCGGAGAGAAGCCGGGGCCGGATTCGCGCGAAGCGTATCAACTCACCGTAAGCTCGCATGGAATTCAGATTACAGGCCGGTCTTCGGCAGCCGTGTTCTATGGAGTGCAGACGCTGCTTCAGCTTGCCGAAGGCCGGGGCAAGGCCGCTAAGTTTCCGGACGTGACGATTCGCGACTGGCCGCCGCTTGCGTATCGCGCAACGCTGGTGGATGTGGGTAGCGAAGGGCCAATGTCCACCGTGGATCAGATCGAAAAGCAGATTGATCTCCTGGCGCGCTACAAAGGCAACCAGTACTTTCTCTACTCGGAAGCCAGCATTGAGCTTGATGGATATCCGCTGCTGAATCCGCAGGCGCGGTTCACGAAGGCGGAGGTGCGGCGGATCATCGCGTATGCGCGGCAGCGGCATATTGATGTGGTTCCGGCGGTCGAGTTGTTTGGGCACCTGCATGATCTGTTCCGCATCGAGAAGTATTCCGGTCTGGCGGATTTTCCGCATGGCGGCGAGTTCGATCCCGCGAACCCGAAGGTGAAGGCGCTGCTTGCCGACTGGACCGCGCAGCTTTCTGATCTATTCCCCAGCCCGTTCGTGGACATTGGATTTGACGAGACCTTCAGCATTCAGAAGGCGGCGGAGAGCGCCGGCGCGGGCGCGACTCCGGTGCGGCTGTTTCTGGAGCAGTTGCGGACTGTGACAAACCAGTTTCAGTCACACGGCAAGCATGTGATGGCGTATGCGGACATCATGGTGAAGTTTCCGGAAATCATTTCGCAGCTTCCGCCAGGGCTGATCGCGCTGCCCTGGTACTACGATCCCAAGCCTGACCCGGAGTACCGGCACTGGCTGACGCCTCTCGTGGAGCATCACGTTCCTCACATGGTGACGTCCGGCGTGAGCAGTTGGAATGAAGTTGCGCCGGACTTCGACACCACGTTTGCGAACATCGATACGCTGCTGGCGGCGGGCAGAAAGTCGCACACGCTGGGACTGGTCAACACGGTTTGGACTGACGACGGCCAGGTGCTGTTGCGGATGTCTTGGCCGGGCATGGCCTACGGCGCGGCGGCGGCGTGGCAGTCGAAGCCGATGGACCGCGCCGGATTTTTCGCCGCGTACAGCCGCCAGATGTATTCGCCGGATGTGGCGGAGGATGTCGCGAGCGCCTACTCGGAGTTGAATGCGGCGGAGCAGAATCTACAGGCGGTGTTTGGGCCGGGAACAATGGCGGCGGTTTGGAAAGACCCCTTCGCGCCGGTGCTGATAAAGCAGGTAACGCCGCATCGCGAAGACCTGCGGCAATGCCGGCTCCATGCGGAGAACGCGGAGGAGGCCCTGTATCGCGCGCTCGCGGCGGGCGAGCATCCAGAGGCGCTGCGGACGATGCTGGTTGGCGCGCGGCTGCTGGATTACGCGGGCATGAAGTATCTCTACGCGTTGGAAATTGCGGACGCCTGGGCCGCGCTTCCTCCGAATCCGACGAAGGAGCAACTCGCCGACACGCTGCATCAGGGAATTTCATCCTCGGTGCATAGCCGCACGGCCGACCTGATGGATGCGATTGGGCAACTGCGCGGTGATTACCGGCAACAGTGGCTGGCTGAATATACGAACTACCGTCTGCCCACGGCGATGGGCCGCTGGCGCGCCGAACTGGAATACTGGCGGCGCGCGCAGGCTCGCTTTGGCGATCTGCTCATGAACTTTCACGACCATGACCCGCTTCCGCCGTTGGAAAAACTGGCGGGGAACTCCGACGTGCAATAGCAGCGTCGGCGCGATGGTTGCGAAGAGTCCGCCCGGTTGGGTATTCTTGGCGGGCAGTTAATTTACAGAATCATTGTTCTACCTATTGAACACTATCCGGCCAACAGGTGGATGGAGGAAATGCGACCAATGTCCTGTTTGAAGAATGCGAGTCTGATGCTCGGCCTTATCGTGTGGTCCGGCTGTTTTATGGCGGCGGGAGCGCAGGCGTTTTCTGCTCACGTAACCGATGTGCAGACGCAGCCTGACGGCCCATTTCTGGTGAACGGGGCGCCTACGTTCCCCATCGGAATTACGGGCGGCCCTCCGAGTGGCGCCGCAACGCCCTGGGGGCAGAACGCCATGGCGTATCTGGCGAGCGAGGGGCGTGTCTTCGAACTTTGGTATTGCCCGCGTCACAAGTGGGGTCAGGAGAAGGAAGCGGAACTGGACGCGCTGGTGAAAGAGGCGGACAAGGAAGGGCTGCACATCGTTATTTCGATTGACGACTTGCAGCACATCAAGTCCGGCGACACCGCACATATCGCGGAACTGAAGCGGGTGGTGGAGAAGTATCGCGATCATCCATCCATCTTCTTCTGGAAGGGGGCTGATGAGCCGCAGTGGGGCAAGATTCCGCCGCAGGATTTGAGCACATACTACGACACGGTCCACGCGCTGGACCCGCACCATCCCATTTGGATTACGCAGGCGCCGCGCGGGACAGTTGCGGACTGGAAGCCCTATTCAAAATATCTGGATATTGGCGCGGTCGATATTTATCCCATCAGCTATCCGCCGGGAACGCACTCCGGCATCGCCAACAAGGACCTGAGCGTGGTGGGCGACTATGCGCTCAGGATTCGCGAGGCGGTGGACTTCCGCAAGCCGACCATGATGATCCTGCAAATCTGCTGGAGCGGCGTGGCCAAGCCGGGCAAGACGCTGCGCTTCCCCACCTACGCGGACGAGCGCTACATGACCTATCAGGCGATCATCGACGGAGCGCGCGGGCTGGTTTATTTCGGAGGCAACGTTGCGGCGGGGCTGAACACGCGCGATGCCGCCTACGGATGGAACTGGACTTTTTACCACAACGTGCTTCAACCCGTGCTCGATCAGTTGAGCCCGAAGGGGCCGCTCTATCCGGCATTGATTGCTCCCGCGTCGAAGCTGAAAATCACTTCCGACGGCGACAGGGCCATGGAGTATACGGTGCGCGAGGCGGGAGAATATATCTACATTCTGGCGTCGCGGCGCGAAGGATCGACCGTGCAGGTATCGTTCTCCGGGCTTCCGCAGGGAATCGAGGACGGCGAGGTGTTGTTCGAATCGCCCCGGCACGTGAAGGTGACGGACGGCAAATTCAGCGACTGGTTCGCTCCGCACGACGTGCATGTTTACCGGTTCCGCCGCCCGTAGCGCGCAAGAACAAGGAAGGGAAATGGCAGGTAGTTTTCGCGTGATAGCTGGAGCGGCGATTGTGGCTCTGATGCTCGGCCTGGGAAGCGCCGCGCAGGCGCAGCAGCGAATGGCCCCCTGGACCTATCGCGCGGACTGGAGCGGCGGCTTCTCCGGATGGATGAGCTATCCGCTGGCGCAAGACGTTGGCTACGACCCTTCGCTGTATACAGTGCGGCAGGGCGAGCAAACGGCGCTGTTCCACAAGTTCGATGCTTACGGCCAGACGCAGGCGTGGTTCGG
>DASTXK010000333.1:0-6894 GCA_035765555.1 Acidobacteriaceae bacterium | reverse complement strand
GCGGGCCTGCTCGCCATATTTAAGGTGGTTCTGGAAGCCGACAAGATTATAAGAGTCAGCGCGGAGGTTTTCGCAGCGTAGCTGCACGACGGCCCAGGGAGTTTTTCCGGTGCGCGGGTCGCGCAGACCGACGGGCTTCATGGGGCCATAGCGGAGGGTGTCGCGGCCACGGCGGGCGAGTTCTTCAATGGGCAGGCAGCCCTCGAAATAGTCGAGCTTTTCCCAGTCCTTCTCCTGCACCTGCTCGGCGGAAACGAGCGCGTCGTAAAAGCGGTCGTATTCCTCTTTGGTGAAGGGGCAGTTGATGTAGTCGGCGGTGCCCTTGTCGTAGCGGGCTGCGAAGTAGACGCGGTCGCGGTCGATGGAGTCGGCTTCGACGATGGGGCTGATGGAGTCGTAAAAAGCCAAGTGCTCGCTTCCGGTGAGGCGCGCGATTTCAGCGGAGAGAGCGTCGGAAGTGAGCGGGCCGCTGGCGAGGATGGTGAGGCCGTCGTCAGGGTCGAGGTGCGTGACCTCTTCGCGATGGACGCGAATGACGGGCTCGGACTCAATGGCCTGCTGGATGAGGCGCGAGAACTCGACGCGATCCACGGCGAGAGCGTGTCCGGCGGGCACGGCGCTGGCGTCGGCACACTGGAGCAGCCGCGAACCGGCTCGGCGCATTTCCTGCTTGAGAAGCCAAGGGGCAGTGTTTTCGCTTTCGGACTTGAGTGAATTGGAGCAGACCAGCTCGCCGAAGTTCGGCGTCTCATGCGCGGGAGTTTTGCGGACCGGGCGCATTTCATACAGATCAACTTCAAGGCCGCGGCGCGCGATTGTGAGGGCGGCTTCCGGGCCGGCGAGTCCTCCGCCGATGACGCGAATCTTCATGGCTCGTTTCCGGCAAGCGCGTTGAGGGCCGGGCCGGTGACGCGCATAATGCGCCACTCGTCGAGCGTGACGGCTCCGAGCGCGCGATAGAAGTCGAGTGCGAGCTTGTTCCATTCCAGCACGTCCCACTGGAGGCGAGCGCAGCCGCGCTCAATGGCGATGGCAGCGACGCGGCGCAGGAGCGCTTTGCCGATTCCCAGCTTGCGAAATTCCGGCAACACGAACAGATCTTCCAGATGAATGCTGCGGCCCTTCCATGTGGAGAAGATGGGGAAGAAGAGGGCGAAGCCTGCGGGCTGGCCGTTGGATTCGGCTATGAGGCACTCGAAATAACGCTCGCTGCCGAAGCCGTCGCGAAGGAGTTGCTCCTCTGTCATCTCGACGGCGTGCGGTTCGCGCTCGTACTCGGCCAGGTGGCGGATGAAGGTGAGGATGAGCGCGGCGTCGGCGGGCGCGGCGGGGCGGATGTGCGTCATGCGCGGGATTCCTTTTCCGCTGACTTTTTGTTGCGGGGTTTGACCTTGAACCAGATGGGCGAGCCTTCAAATCCGAAAGCTTCGCGAATCTGGTTCTCAAGGAAGCGCTCGAAGGAGAAGTGCAGCTTCACGTCGCGGTCGGTGAACAACACAAATGTCGGCGGAGCAACGGCGGCCTGCGTCATATAAAAGATGCGGAGCCGTTTGGACATGGGCACGCCCGCGCGCTGGAAGTCGACTTTTTCGAGGAAGCGGTTCATCTGTCCGGTTGAGACGCGCTTGCGGCGTTCCTCGGCGACGCGAATGGCGGTATCGAGGACGCGGTTGAGAGCGGCGCCGGTTGCGTGCGCGGCGGAGAGAAAAACGACCGGAGCGTAGTCAAGATATTTGAGGTGTTGGCGGAGCTGGTCTTCAAAGATTTTGCGGTCGGCGGGCGGCTTGCCGTCAGTGCGGCCCGTGGTAACGAGGTCCCACTTGTTCACGACGATAACGACGGATCGACCGCTCTCGTGCGCATATCCGCCGATGGTGGCGTCAGACGCGGTAACACCCTCGGTCGCGTCGATGACGAGCAGCGAGACGTCGGCGGCTTCGAGATGGCGGCGGGCCATGACGACGGAAAGCTTCTCGGCCATGAGATTGGTTTTGCCCTTGCGTCGGATTCCGGCGGTGTCGATGATACGGAGGCGCTTGCCGTTGTGCTCAATGACTTCGTCGACGGCGTCGCGAGTGGTTCCGGCGATGGGTGAAACGATGGCGCGGGTGGTTCCGGTGAGCGCGTTGAGCAGCGTGGACTTGCCGACGTTGGGGCGTCCGATGATGGCGAGTCGCGTTTCGTGCTGCTGAAATTCGCCATGGGTGCGGTGAGGCTGGGGTTCTTCTTTTTCGGTTGGCGCGAGTTCGGCTGATTCTTCTTCTTCGACAAAGGGAAGCACAGCAAAAACTTCATCGAGCAAGTTGCCGATGCCGTGTCCGTGCTCGGCGGAGATGGGCGTGAGGTTCTGAATGCCGAGGCGGCGGAAGTTTTCCGCTCCGGCGTCGAGGGCTTCGGTATCAATTTTATTGACGGCGAGGAAGATGGGCTTGCCGGATCGGAGTAGCAGGCGCGCGAGATCGATGTCGGGCGAGGCAAGCTCGGTGCGGCCATCGACAACCATAATGATGGCGTCGGCTTCTTCAAGCGCGATCTGGGCCTGGCGGTAGATTTCGGCTGGAATGAGGGCCGGATCGTCGGGGACGATGCCGCCCGTATCGACAAGACGCGCGGTGCGACCGGCCCATTCCACCTCGCCATAGATGCGGTCGCGCGTGATGCCGGGCTCGTCGCCCACGATGGAGCGGCGTGAGCGCGTGAGCCGGTTGAAGAGCGTGGATTTGCCGACGTTGGGACGTCCCACGATAGCAAGGGTGGGCTGGCCGGACACGGACGGTTGCGCCGCGCTTCCAACGCTTCGGTTCAATTGCTTGCGGGGACTCTTCAAT
Source organism: Acidobacteriaceae bacterium (assembly GCA_035765555.1). Lineage (GTDB taxonomy): Bacteria > Acidobacteriota > Terriglobia > Terriglobales > Acidobacteriaceae > Silvibacterium. The sequence goes on along the minus strand of DASTXK010000333.1, from coordinate 4,066 downwards.
TGGTTCCAGTTCGGCGGGCCTGTGGCTGCTCGCGATGGGTTTTGATTGCTGGATTGATTTTATCGTTTGGGCTGAAGCGGCAGGTTTTGGCCGGCATCTGGTGGAGCGATGAATTTCGGGCAAAGTCGAAAATCGTTGACTGTAGTGTTAGCATGGCTACATGGGGGTTGTAGCGGTTGGCCCCGCTTTTCCGAGTTGCTGTTTGCGAGTTCCGGGCCCCGCCCCTGAAAAAATTTTCGAGAAATAAGACGAAGGAGAAACGCCTCAATGGCTGTGAAGGTTGGAATTAACGGCTTCGGCCGCATCGGACGCAACGTGTTTCGTGCATCGCTCGGCAACCCCGAGATTGAGATTGTCGCCGTCAACGATTTGACAAGCCCGGCGACGCTGGCCCACCTGCTGAAGTACGACTCCATTCTGGGCAATTTGAAAAACGAGATCAGCTCGACGGCCGATTCGATCACGGTCGACGGCAAGGCCATCAAGGTGTTCGCTGAGAAGGACCCCGCCAAGCTGGACTGGACCTCGACGGGCGCGCAGATTGTAGTGGAGTCAACGGGCCGTTTTACAGACGCGAATCTGGCCAAGGGCCACCTGAAGGGATCGGTCAAGAAGGTCATTATTTCCGCTCCGGCAAGCAACGAGGACGTTACGATCGCACTGGGCGTGAACGCCGATAAATATGACCCGGCGAAGCATCACGTGATCTCAAATGCTTCCTGCACGACGAACTGCCTTGCTCCGGTGGTGAAGGTGCTGCATGAGAATTTCGGCATTCAGTCGGGCATCATGACGACCATCCACAGCTACACGAATGACCAGGTGATTCTGGACTTCCCGCACAAGGACCTGCGCCGCGCGCGCGCGGCGGCCATCAACCTTATTCCCAGCTCGACGGGCGCGGCCAAGGCGCTGAAGCTGGTGATTCCGGAGATGGACGGCAAGCTGGACGGGTTCGCGGTGCGCGTCCCCACTCCGAACGTTTCGATTGTGGACCTGACCTTTATTCCCGAGAAGCCGGCGACAGTGGAGTCGGTGAATGCAGCCTTTAAGAAAGCGTCCGAGGGCGAGCTGAAGGGCATTCTGGGCTATGAGGCCGGACAGCTTGTGTCGAGCGACTTCAAGGGCGACCCGCGCTCCTCGATTGTGGACGCTCCGCTGACCAAGGTTGTGGGCAATTCGGTGAAGGTGATTAGCTGGTATGACAACGAGTGGGGCTACTCCAACCGCGTGCGCGACCTGATTCTGCTGCTGGTGAAGAAGGGTCTGTAGGCAGGCTCAGAAAATACGAAAAGGAAACACAGGGCTCAGGGGTTTCCCTGGGCCTTGTTTTCAGAAGCCGCCAATCCGCAACAACCGCTGTATCTTGAAATCATGCGACAGAATATCTCGGGAAGTTCTCCTTACGAGCCTGTGATTGGGTTTTCGCGGGCGGTGCGCGTGGGCAATGCGGTTCATGTTTCGGGCACGGGGCCGGTGGGCGCGGACGAGGCTGACGCGGCAACACAAACTCGTCATACACTGGAGATAATTCGCGCGGCGCTGGAGAAGGCCGGAGCGCGGATGGAAGACGTGGTCCGCACGCGAATGTACTTGACGCATGTGGACGACTGGGAAGCGGTCGGACGCGCACATGGGGAGTTCTTCGGCGCGATCAGGCCGGCGGCGACGATGGTCGTCGTGGCGAAGCTGCTGCATCCAACGTGGCGTATTGAGATGGAAGCCGACGCCGTTATCGGTGAAAAAGATTAAGGAAGGTTTACGACGCATATGGCAAAACTATCGATTCGCGACCTCGACCTTGCTCACAAGCGCGTGTTTCTGCGCGTGGACTTCAACGTGCCGCTCAACGAGGACGGCAGCGAGATAACCGACGACACGCGCATCCGCGAGACGCTGCCCACGCTGGACTACGCGCTGCGGCACAAAGCCAAGCTGATTCTGGCGTCGCATTTGGGAAGGCCCAAGGGCAAGGTGAATCCGAAGTACAGCCTGCGGCCCGTGGTGGACCGGCTGCGGAACCTGCTGGACCATCACCTGGGCGAGCAGGTGAACGTGGCGTTTGCTCCGGATTGCGTGGGCGAATTGGCGACGGAGCTTTCGCGCCAGCTTGAGTCGGGCCAGGTGCTGCTGCTGGAAAATCTGCGGTTTCATCCGGAGGAGGAAGCGAACGATCCCAAGTTCGCGGAGAAGCTGGCCTCCCTGTGCGATATCTATGTGAACGACGCCTTCGGCAGCGCGCACCGCGCGCACGCTTCGACCGAGGGCATTACGCATTTTGTGAAGCAATCGGCGGCCGGGCTGCTGATGGAAAAAGAACTGAACTACATGGGCAAGGCGCTGAATGAGCCGGGGCGTCCGTTTGTGGCGATTCTGGGCGGCGCGAAAGTTTCGGACAAGATTCAGGTCATCGATAACCTGCTGACCAAGGTGGACGCGATTTTGATTGGCGGCGGAATGGCATACACGTTCCTGAAGGCCAAGGGTCAGGAGATTGGGAAGTCGCTGCTGGAAGCGGACAAGATCGATGTGGCGCGCGAGGCGCTGGCCAAGGCCGAAGCCAAGGGCGTTCGGTTCCTGCTGCCGGTGGACCACGTGCTGGCGAACAAGTTTGGCGCGGACGCGAAGACGCAGGTGTTCGAGGGCGACGGAGCGTTTCCGGCGGAATGGATGGCGCTGGACATTGGTCCGAAGACCGTGGCGCTGTTCGCGGGAGAGATCGGCGAGGCTTCCACGATTGTGTGGAACGGGCCGATGGGGGTGTTCGAGCTGGCTCCGTTTGCCGTGGGCACGACGAAAATCGCGAAGGCTGTGGCCGCGAACCAGGACGCGACTTCGATTGTGGGCGGAGGCGATTCGGTTTCGGCGGTGAAGAAGGCCGGAGTCGCGGACCAGATCACGCATATCTCAACCGGCGGCGGAGCGAGCCTGGAATTTCTTGAAGGCAAGAAGCTGCCCGGAGTTGAGGCGCTGACGGATAAGTAAAGAAAGGGACTGAATGCGAAAAAAAGTCATAGCAGCAAATTGGAAGATGTTTAAGACTCCGGCGCAGGCGCAGGAGTTCATTACCTCGTTTCTGCCGTTGGTGGTGGGGCATGACCGCGATGAGATTGTCATCTGCCCGCCGTTCACGTCGGTTTCCGTGGTCATCGCCGCGGTTACAGGATCTAACGTTGCCGCCGGCGCGCAAAATATGCACTTTGCCGATGAGGGCGCGTTTACGGGCGAGACTTCTCCCGTGATGCTGAAGGCGATTGGCGCGACCCATGTGATTCTGGGCCACTCGGAGCGGAGACAGTATTTTGCCGAGACTGACGAAACGGTGAACAAAAAACTGCTGGCGGCGCTGAAGCATGAGCTGAAGCCCATCGTCTGCATTGGCGAGGTGCTGGCCGAGCGCGAAGGCGGCAAAACGGAAGAAGTGCTGCTGCGGCAGACGCGCAAGTCGCTGGCGGGCGTGACGGCAGAGCAGGCCGAACCGATGGTGATTGCCTACGAGCCGGTATGGGCGATTGGCACGGGCAAGACAGCGACTCCGCAGATGGCGGCGGAAGCGCACGCGATTGTGCGCGCGGAAATTGCGAAGCTGCTGGGCGAGCCGGCGGCGAAGGCGATGCGGATTTTGTACGGCGGCAGCGTGAAGCCGGAGAACGCTTCGGCGCTGATGGCCGAGGCAGAAATTGATGGCGCGCTGGTGGGTGGCGCGAGCCTCGATCCGCAGTCGTTCGCGAAAATTGTGAAGTACTAGCTAAGAAGCGGGCGACTAAAAGCGGTCAGCGGTCAGAAAAATGGTGCGCCCGCCGCTGAATCCACCCGCCAAGGTTGGAAGATGATGCCGGAAGATCCTTCTGATCGCCGTGAAGAGAAGAACCTGCCGCAGGGCGCCGGGTTGTGGTGCCCGCGTTGCGCGCGGGCGGTGAGCGATCCGCTGGTGTGCGGGGACTGCTCGGCTGTGATCTGCCGGGTGTGCGGAACGCCGCTCGAGTCCGCCGACGAGCTGGGCTTTGGATAAAAAGAGTCAAACGAAAACGGGTGGGCCGCAGGGGACGGCTGCTTCGGCTGCTCC
>DASTXK010000332.1:0-7003 GCA_035765555.1 Acidobacteriaceae bacterium | reverse complement strand
GGCGGCTGGAGTCAATACGGCAGTTCGCGGACGCCATCAAGCTGCCGTTTCCCGTGGTCATGGATCTGGTGCAGATGGCGGTGGACCGCCAGTTGCTGCGAACGCTGGGGTCGCGCGAGGGCGGCACAGTGGCGGACATGTGCTACACCTTCACCGAGCAGGGACAGCGGTGGACGCTGGACGCCCTACAGCAGGGCCGCTACGCCGGGCCGGCTCCGGTGACGCTGGAGGAATTCTCGCACCGGGTGAGCTTGCAAAAGCCGACGAATGAGATCGTGACCTACGAGAGGATTCAGAAGGCGATCAGCGACCTGCTGTTCGACGCGAGCATTGTGGAGCAGGCGGGACCGGCGCTGAATTCAGGGCGGGCCATGCTGCTGTATGGGCCTCCGGGCAATGGAAAGACCTCGGTGGCGATGCGCCTCGCCAGCGTATTTGAGGATGTAGTTTATATTCCTTATGCCATCACCGTGGAAGGCCAGATCGTGAAGGTGTTCGACCCCAGCGTGCATAAGCGGCTGGGGACGAAACGGGTGGGCGAGAAGGTCGGGCTGTCTCTGGTCCGGCAGGAGGAGTTTGACGCCCGCTGGGTCCCCTGCCGCCGTCCCTTCGTGATTGCCGGAGGCGAACTGACGCTGGAAATGCTGGATCTGCGCTATAACGCGGTGGCGCGCTTCTACGAGGCCCCGCTGCACATGAAGGCGCTCGGCGGCTGCTTCCTCATCGACGACTTTGGGCGGCAACTGGTTAGCCCCACCGACCTGCTCAACCGCTGGATCGTCCCGCTGGAGAGCCGCGTCGATTACCTCAAGCTGCATACCGGCAAAAGCTTCAGCATTCCCTTCGAGGAACTCGTGATCTTCTCAACCAACCTTGATCCCGAAGACCTAATGGACCCGGCCTTTCTGCGGCGGCTCCCCTACAAAATCGAGGTGGGCTCGCCCAGCCTCAAGATTTATGAGGAGATTTTCGAGAAGGAATGCGAGAGGCAGGGGCTCCCGCTCTCGCAGAAAATCTTCGACATCATCGTCTACAAGATCACGGCGGAAAAAGGGCTGGAGCTGGCGGCGTATCATCCCAGGTTCATCATCGACCAGGTGGTGGCGACGTGCCGCTTCATGGGCGAGGAGCCGCACTTCGAGCCGCGGTTTATCGACTACGCCATCGACAACCTGCGCGTGAAGCGCAAGACCGCGGTTAACGCGCCGGTGCTGGTCGAGGCGGGCTAGGACGCCGGCGGACGCCTTCTCAATCACCGGACTGTCTTCTTAGGGCCTTGCGGCGCTTTCGCAGACTATCCAGGCTGTAGGGAAAATCTCCTGAGCACGCGAGCAGGAACGATCCGGCGGAAACCGCGAAGACCGAATAGTTCAACGGCGCCTTGACTCCCGATCCAAAAACCATCCCAACCGCGAAAGCCAGCGCAAGCAGTCCGCTCAGAAAGGCCACAAGCCGGGTGCCCAGGCCAACGATAAGGCCAATACCGAAGACCGTCTCGCAAATGGTCGCGATCCACGCAACAATGAAGGCCCAACTGGCAGGTAACCAGGGGTTGAGTTGCGCCGTATAACCGGTGAATGCATGGAAGTTTCCCCACGCCACCAAATGGGTCCCCGGTGGCCCCCAGACCCCAAAGCGGTCTGCAACAGCCGACAAATACCCGATGCCAATGGCGAGGCGGAGATAAACCGTGGCTGCCGCTTTCCATCCGAGCCGCTTGTTCAGGCTCTCCATTCGATTCAGTTCCTCCGCGCGACTGCTGATTTCAGAAGCTACTTATGCCTTCGCGTCGTGAGCTTCTTGAACACAAATTCCTGCGCCAGATCATCCGCCACCCGTCCGCCCATGCCAAGCAGCGCGTTCACAAACACCAGCGATGCGCTCCGGTTGCTGGGTGGGTAATAAATGTTCGAGATCGCACCCGAGGCGAGGTCCCCGCCGATGCTCGAATAGTTGAACTGCCAGCGTCCGTTGTCTCCCTTGCAGAGCACCGAAAAGGCGGCGGCGTGCAAAATGCGGGACTTGACGCTCCCCGTCCCCTTGTAGAAATAGCGCGGGTCCTGATGCAGCAGCGAAGGCAGGATCGCCCCGCCGACCATGATGTTTGTGAAGCCGTCCGCGTAGGCGGACCCATAGCGCTGCGCGTAGCCCACGGCCCCCTGCTGATAATCCGGCGTGTCTCCCGCCTGGTTCATTCCGGCAAACGCGCCGGTGGCGATGAAGTTCACAGGATCAATCGTCGCCCGCAGCGCGAGCCTGAACTTGAGCTTCGGCGTGAGCGGCGCTGGATGCTCTTCGTAGGTGACGAAAAAATTAGGAAAAATGCCGATCACCCGCTGCTTCTCCTCGGCTTTCACCTGCCGCGTGGCAATCTCCTCGGTCGACACGGCCGTGACGGTCGTCTGCACGACCGCAATGTTCAAGCGAATGTCGCCAAGGTCAAGCTGCTGCCCCGGCTGGAGTGTAATCGCGTGCGAGTTCCAGTCCGCGAACCCCTTCGCCGCAACGACAAGGTGATAGGGCACCCCGGGTCGCAGTCCGGTAAATGTGAAGAACCCCTGGGCATTGCTCCTGGCTGCGGCGTGGTCGGCTGGCACAAGACCTTCAAGCTTGACATCCGCATCAGGAATTGCCTCATTCTGAATGTCCGTCACTGTCCCGATGATCGCTGGCTGAGGCTGCGGCGCGCCGGACTGCTGGCCGCATAGCGGCATCATGGAAAAACCAACAAAGCAGATCGCGACAACCAGACGGCAACGCATACGGACAATGCTTTCGATGCTACACGAACGGGGTATGTGGGCCTTGAAAAAGGAATTTCAAGGCCTTTGTTCTATCATCACCCGATGCCGGGATGGACACCTTGACGATCTACACATCTATGTGTAGACAATCATAGTATGGCGAAGCCAAATGACTCGCCGAGCATCCCGACCTGTACCTGCCGGTCGAATTTTCAGCCGCCCTGAACAATGATGAAAAGAGATTGCATCAGGGGACGAGTGACTGGCTTGCAGGGCTTGCCCGGCTCAAGCCTGGCCTAACCCTCGCCAAGGCTCAGGCGGAAGCCGATGCTCTATTCCCATCTATCAAGGCGGCAATTCTTCCTCCGGCGAGGCTGCACCTTCGGCGAGTCGAGAAAGTAACGCTGGATGTCCATTCCGCCCGAACCGGCTGGAGCAGGCTTCGCCTCGAATACACGCGGCCGCTACTTCTGCTGCAAATTCTTGTGGGCATCGTGCTGCTCATCTGTTGCGCGAACTTATCGGGCCTCTTCCTGGCGCGGGCTTCGGCGCGGCAACAGGAGTTCGCCATTCGAGGTGCGCTTGGTGCGGGACGTGCTCGCCTGATACGGCAACTGCTGGTCGAGAGCCTGATGCTCGCGCTGCCCGGTGCGCTGGCGGGGATTGGCTTTGCATGGCTTGTCGGGCCGTGGATGGTGCGCGGCCTGGGAAATTCCCAGGCGGAGACCGCTCTTTCCGTCCGCCCTGATTTCTCGGTGCTGGCCATCACGGCCGCCGTTGCCTGCGTCTGCGCGCTGCTCTTCGGCATGGCTCCGGCATGGACGGCCAGCCGTACCAACATCGAAGGCCCATTGCGCAGCTCGCATCCGCGCACCTCCGCCGGAAGCGCCGTGGCCCGGCGCATCTTTATCCCGCTCCAGTTGGCGCTCTCGCTGATGCTGATCGTGGTGGCGGCCCTGCTGGGAGCCACAGTGGTCCATCTCCGCACCGATTACACCGGATTCCGCACCAAAAATGTAGTCTTCTATATCGCCGATTTTGGTCGCCTGCCGCAGAAAGGCGCGGATCTGGTAGCGCTTTACCACCGGATCCTGCAACGAATGGAAGAGCAGCCCGGAGTGGAGTCGGCGAGCGTGGCGGCAGTCCTGCCGTATCACGGATGGATCGCCAAAGCCACTTTCACCGCCGCTGCCAACCCCAAACTTTCCACAGCCGAGTTCTCGAATATCAATGTAATCAGCGCGGATTACTTCGCTACTGTCGGTACACGACTGCTCTCTGGGCGCGACTTCCGCAACGACGACTCAGACCTCCACTCCTGTGTCATCAACCGCCGAGCCGCTGCGATGTACTTCCCGCATACCTCGGCGCTCGGCAAGATGCTGCACCAGGTCGAGCGCAACATCGTAACCGGAACCACCACGACACGCGATTGCCAGGTTGTCGGCATTGTGCGGAACACCAAGTACGACACCGTGCGTGAGTCTCCTCCGTCCATCATCTATTTCCCAGTGTCCGCGCAAAGCTACCGGCTGACCAATATGTACTTCGCAATCCACGGTCGCAGCATCGCGGAAGCCGAAGCGGCCTACCACAAGGTCATCCACGAACTCGCGCCGCGGAGTCCCGAAACCGATCCCGCCACCTTTAACCAGTTGATGAATGACTCAATCGCGCAGGAGCAGTTGCTTTCCGCACTATCGGGGTTCTTTGCCGTGCTGGCTTTGCTGCTCAGCAGCATCGGAATCTACGGCCTGGTGGCTCGGGATGTTTCGCGCAGAACAACGGAAATCGGCTTGCGAATGGCTCTGGAAGCGACCCGCCTGCGCGTCTTCCTCATGATTCTGCGCCAGACGGCGTTCCTGCTGGCAATGGGGCTTGCAGCCGGAGCGGCAGCCGCCTTTTTCGCTGCTCGTTCGGTGAGCAGCTTTCTTTATGAAATTCACGCGGAAAATCCGGCGGTTTTCCTCGCCGCGGCAGGTGTGCTGGTTATCGTCGGACTCATCGCCGCCACCCTCCCCGCCCGCCACGCCATCTCAATTGACCCTGTGAACGCACTGCGAAGCGAATAATCAGCTCATCCCTATCGCCGCCCGCTGCGCCTTGAGCAACTCCCTGATCCCCGCCTCGGCCAGGTCCATCATCTCCAGCATCCGGCTGCGGGGAAAGGCCGCGCGCTCGGCCGTCGCCTGCACCTCGACCAACCCGCCGTCCTCGGTCATGACCACGTTCATGTCCACTTCGGCCTGGGAGTCCTCCTCGTAGGCCAAATCGAGCAGCGTCACGCCCTCCACAATGCCCACGCTGGTCGCCGCGACCAACTGCTTCAGCGGATTCTGCTTCAGCGCTCCCGACACCACCATCCGGTTCATCGCAATGGCCAGCGCCGCGCACGCGCCCGTGATGGCCGCCGTGCGCGTGCCGCCATCGGCCTGCAGCACGTCGCAGTCGAGAATCACCGTGCGCTCGCCAAGAGCGGCCATGTCCACCACGCCGCGCAGCGACCGGCCAATCAGCCGCTGAATCTCATGGGTGCGCCCGCCCACCTTGCCGCGCTCCGACTCGCGGGCCGTGCGCGTCAGCGTGGCCCTCGGCAGCATTCCGTATTCGGCTGTCACCCAGCCGCGCCCGCTGTTCCGCATCCACGCCGGAACACCCTGCTCCACCGAAGCGTTGCACAGCACCCGCGTGTTGCCCACCTCGATCAGCACCGACCCTTCGGCCATGGCCACATAGTTTGGAGTAAGCCGGACGGGACGCATCGCCGACGCCGCGCGTCCCTCGGCGCGAAAGAACTTTTTTTCGTTCGTCATCCTCAGCATTGTACGGGTTTGGCCGAATCGCGACACCCCGTCCCGATACGAAACCGCCCCAAAACGGAACAGGACGCGCCGCGTAGGTGCATCCTCCTCATTTCTAAATGGTTAGCTCTACAGACGAATCCGCTCCGTTCCGTTTCGGGACAAGACAGGCATACCCTCGTTCCGCGCCCATTCCTTATTAACTATTTGATTCCATTAAGTTTGGACTAGATTTTCCACTTTGGCACGCCGCGTGTATTAGAAGCGGACAAGAAAGCCGGAGTCGCGGCACTCCAGGGTCTGACCCCGGCTTTCGCGAAGCTGCCTCATAAGCTGTTATGCGGCTTCAGTACGCAGTTTGGGGCCCCGCTCACCGGCGGGTCTCATCCGGGGCGTTCCGCATTACGCGCTTATGAGGCAGCTTTAAGTTCCACTTGAAAGGAATATCCAATGCCCGCCCTTGCCAAAGCCCACCGAATTCTTCCCCGGTTCGTACCTCATTCCCATGGGGCTGCGGCGCGGGCGGGCGCATTTTCCAACGACTCCAAGCCCTCCCCAATCCCACCTCTAGACCAGCGCCCATCCGAATCTCTTGATCGCCTCGCCCACGATGCCCGCAACGTCCTCTCCGGACTCATGCTCTACAGCGAACTTCTCGCCGCGCCCGGCGTCCTCAATTCCCCGCACGGCCATTACGCCGAGGAACTCGACGGCATGGTCCAGACCGCTGCGCGCATTTTTGAAAAGATCGTCGCCGCCTCCGCCCCCAAACAAGGCCCTCCCAAGTTCCTCCCCATTCGGGAAACCGAGGCCCTCCCTACCGCCACCACGGTGCCGCTCGCGCCCGTCCCCGTCACGGACATCGCCGCCGAGCTGCGCCACCTTCAGCCGCTGCTCACGGCCATCGCCGGGCCCGCGGTCCGGCTTTCCGTGGCCACCATGCCGTGCCCGGGGCGCACCGCTCTTGCCGTGGAAGACCTCACCCGCGTCCTCATCAATCTCGTCCGCAATGCCTCGGACGCCATGCCCGGCGGCGGTCACGTCCGCATCACCGCGCAATATCATGACGGCCTCAGCTTCGCCGCGCTTCTCAACGATTTTGCGGCCCCCGCAACCGGTTCTGTCGCACTTCCTCGTGCCGTGCTGCTTACCGTGAGCGATAATGGCCCCGGCGTTCCCGAATCTGTCCGTGATCAGGTCTTCGACCTCGGCTTTTCGACGCGCAAAGAATCCGCCAACTGGCCCGCTCCGCGCCGTCGCGGTCTCGGCCTCAGCATCGTCCGCAACCTCGTGGAAACCGCCGGCGGGTCAATCAATTTAACGGCCTCGCACACCGGCGGTGCGCGTTTTGAGATTGTCCTGCCGCTGGACGGCATGGTTACTTCGGGAACCCATTCCGTACCCCCAACCCGTGCCTTTTCTGCTGACTCGCGTCGGGAAGGCTGCATAGAATGCGAG
>DASTXK010000331.1:0-5337 GCA_035765555.1 Acidobacteriaceae bacterium | reverse complement strand
GCACAAGTATCAGGCCGCCAGCGTCATCGAGTTCAAAGGGCCAACCGGCGACTGGGTCAGGATCCGACCCGAAAACGGCGATAAAGAGCGCGCCATTCAGATCGTCCGCAACATCCGGATCTCCGAAGGCGCGGCTTTCCTCGTGCGGCTCGACTAACCTCTAAGCCGCCTTGCGGGCCGTTCCCTTGCTCTCCACAATTTCTTTCCGCCGCTGCTCCTGCCACAGGCGCAGCGCAAAGAGCGGGCCCGCGTGCGTGCGATGGAAGCAGGTGCGGCAGCGCACCGGAAAACGCAAAATTGCCAGGAATCGAAGATCGCCTGCACGGAACTGGGACAGGCGCAGCCTGGTGGACAGGCACGAGGGACAAATCATGAGATACCGCTCCTTCTCAATCAATGGGGGGAGTTCCCTGACGCTTGCCAAATGCCAGGATACTGATTCAAGTTTGCCAGAAACTTCGGTGCAAATCGCAGCCTGGAGCTACTTTGATACTCCTGCTACGCGATTTCCACTGTGCGCCTTTAGATGAACAACGCCAGCGGCGGGTTGTGCCGCTAACGACACCTGAATGAATTTTCGGCAATTTCGCCCGCTTTTGCGCTAATGTAATCGCAGGCAGTCCCTCGCGGACGCCGGGGTGCAACCATGACCTGGGATGTATCGTTCACCTGCGACATCTGCGGAAAGAAAAAGGGCGTGACCAACCACTGGTGGATGGTCGTGCTCGGCGACGTTCCCTGCTTCGACGAAGGCCAGCCCGGCCAGCGCTTCACGCTCCTGCCCTGGAACGCCTCGGAAAGCCGCAACCCCTCCATGTACCACCTCTGCGGACAAGGCTGCGCCATGACCGCCATGGAGCGCTTCATGAACACCGGCAGCATCGATGTGGTGGAAGAAGAAGCCGCGCAGTCCCGGTAAAAAATAAGAAGAATTTGGGTGGCCCACTCAAGCTGCTTGTGCTTGAGTGGGGGACAAGCTTTTCCTACGAATCGAACAGCCCGCGCCCGGTTCTTTCCGTGAACCGCGGTCTCTCGCCGGCGCGCAGCGGCTTGGCCGGCGCGGACAACATGGCCAGAATCTCGCGCAGCTCCGAACGCACCTTCTGCAACTGTGGCTGCGCTTCCGCCGCGGCCTGACCGCGCTTCAGCGGAAGCTCCGACTGCGCGACCTTTTTCGACTCGCGGCTCTCCGCCGAGAAGACCTGCCGCGCTCCCGCGATGGTGTAGCCGTCGACATACAGCAGGTGCTTGATCCTGAGCGCCAGCTCCACATCGCGTCTGCGATACAGACGCTGGCCCGTGCCGCTCTTGTTCGGCTTCAGTTGCGGAAACTCCGACTCCCAGAAGCGCAGTACATAGGCCTCAACGCCGCACAGCTTCGCCACGTCTCCAATGCGGAAATACAGCTTGTCGGGAATGGACGGGACGGCGATGGGGGTCGGCACGCCACTCGTCGATTGCGAAGTTTGTCTGCTCATTCGCACCTGGCCGCGGCGCATCCATGGCCCCTCATCCATTCGTGCCTGCGCCTGTTATTCGCAAGTATAGGACAAAAAAGCGTTCAGGGAACAGCGATCCGCGCTCAGAATAACGATTCCTTTTTAACTAATGCCTGTTGCCTGTTGCCTGTTGCCTATCGCCTGTTGGCTCTTGGCTGTCCTGTTCCCTAATCCCTTTCCCCTGAACTTCCCTCCCCCCTTTCGCGTATGCTCTTCCAGAGAAATTTTCGCGGGAGACACGCCGCCATGAAAAAGACCCTCGTCCTGTTTGCCGCCGCAGCCCTGCTGGCCGCCACCGGCTGTCATTTTCAGGAAAGCAAGAACGCCGACGGCACCGAGAAGAACGTCAAGATCGACACGCCGATCGGCGGCCTCCATGTCCGCGCGGGCAACACCAATGCCGCCGACGTGGGCTTGCCCGCCTACCCTGGCGCCACCATCGTTCCCGACAAGGACGGCGACAAGTCCGCCGATGTCCGCATGGGCTTCGGCAAGTGGCAGCTTCGCGTCCAGGCGGTCAATTACCAGACTTCCGACTCTCAGGACAAAGTTTTGGACTTCTACCAGAAGGCGCTTGGCCGCTATGGAGACGTCATTCGCTGCCAGAACGGCCATGCCGTGGGCACGCCCACCGTCACCCGCGACGGCCTCAGTTGCTCGAGCGACCACGTCCAGACCAGGAACGTCGATATTGACGAGGGCCTTATGCTCAAGGCCGGTTCGCGCCACCACCAGCACATTCTCGGCATTGAGAAACGCGACGGCCCCGGCACCCGCTTCGCCCTCATCGAACTCCAGCTACCCGCATCGATCGACGACGATGGAAAGAGCCAGTAAAGAACCGAGGGCCCCCGGGGTGCCCCATCCTTGACGCGCGTGAATTGACTGATGCGTAGCCCTTTGGGCGGCCGCAGTTCCTGTCAGAGAGTTTGCGGCCAGCCTATGCGCGACCGTCGACCGCCTCCGCCACTGCGGACATGTCCTTTTCGCCCAGCCCCTGCCGCAGCGCCTTTTCAAAGAGCCGCTCGACCGCCTCCTCGGTGGTGAGCTGCACCCCCCGCTGCGCCGCTGCCGCTTTCGCATAGCGCATGTCCTTCATCATGAGCCGAAGCAGAAAATTTACCTCATACTTCCGCTCCGTCATGCGGTCGGCCATGGCGCTCAGAATGCCGCTGCCCGGCGCGCCCTTCTTCAAAAAAGCGAGCGCCGCGTCTCGATCCAGATCGGTGCGCTCAATCCACGCCAGCGCCTCCGCAAACGAGGCCACTTGCGCGCCGCACAGAAAATTGTTGATGAGCTTCAACTGTGCTCCGCAGCCGATTGGCCCCAGGTGGACCACCTGCTTGCTCATCGGCTCCAGCACCGGCATCACCTCGGCCAGCGTCTCCTTGTCCGCTCCCACCAACATGGTCAGTTGCCCTCCCTCGGCCTGCAAGCGGCTGCCCGTCACCGGAGCTTCCACCAGACGCACGCCGCGCTTTTGCGCCGCTTCCGCCAATTCCGCAATCCATTCCGGGCTGAGCGTGCTGCACTCCACGGCAACCGCGCCTGATTTCATCGAGGCCAGCGCGCCCTCTTTGCCGGCCCAGGCTTCCCGCGATGCGTCATCGTCCGAAAGCATTGCGACCACAACGTCGGCGGTTGAGGCCGCCGCGGCCGGAGTCTCAGCGACCGCCGCCCCCTGCGCGGCCAGCGCTTCCGCCTTGGCCCGCGTGCGGTTGTAAACCGTCAGCGGGAAGCCCGCCTTGAGCAAATTCACGGCCATCCCGTGTCCCATGGTGCCCAGACCGAGCAACGCGATCTTCATATTTGTCTCCATTCCACCCTCCTTAATTCATCGAGCGCACGCGCACAGGCGCGGTTACGGGCTTGTCCTTCGCGATCACGTTCCGGAGCGCCCGTCCAAAGTTTTCAAACTGGACCTCCGTCACATCTCCAGCCTCGAGCCGCACCCCGTCTCCGAAGGACAGGCAGTCCGCGCCCATAAAGTGAATATGCAGCGTCCCCGGCTGGCGATGCCCCGCGAATTTGAAATGGTGGTGCTCCAGATTCGCCAGGCTGTGGCACATATTTTCTTCGCCGGTGCGAATATCCTTTTCCCACAGCACTTCGCCGCCCCGCAGCACCCGAACATGCCCGGTCACATCGCGGAATTCCGCGCCAACCACAAGTTCCGGCCCCACGCTGCACGTGCGCAACTTTGACCCCGCCAGGTTCAGATAATTCCGCCGTTCAAAAACATGGTCGGAAAATTCATTTCCCGCCGTCATGCCGAGCCGCCATGGGGTGCCGTCGTCCGCGATCAAATAAATCGCAGCCACTTCCGCCTCTTCGCCGCCGTCCTCCGCGTGCCCCGGAACCTCCAACGCCGCCGATGGCCCGCGCACCAGCGAGCCGTCTCCTTTATGGAACCACTCCGGCGCGATTCCCAACTCGCCCTCCGCGGGCCGCCCCTGCTGGCGTCCCCACTCGAACATGCGCATGCTGTCCGTCATCTGCGCCTCGTCCTTCACGTGCATCGACTGCCGGTCGCGCGCGCTGCCCAAATGCGTCAGCCCCGTTCCCGAAACCAGCACCCGGCGCGGATCTCCGGGCGCATCAATTGGAGGCAGCAGCTTCCACTCCGACTGCCCCGCGTAAACATCATCGTAGGGCAGCCGTTCGTCTGAGAGTAGCTCACTTGTCAGCTCCGTCAGCGCACGACCCTCCTTCAGCGACCGCTGCGCCAGCGCCAGCACACTCGTCTCTTCGCCCACCAGCACAAGCTCCGGCTCGCGCACCACGGCCACGCGCCGCTCATCCCCTCGCACAATCTGGACCAGATGCACCGGCCTCTCCTCCTCTTACTCGATTACATGAAAACGTCGCAGCGACTCTTCGTTCACGGTCAGCCCCAGCCCCGGCAGCGAATCGTCCAGGTTGATGTGCCCGCCCTCCGGCTCCGGCTCTCCATCGAAGATGTACCAGAAAAGTTCGTTCCCCACCTCCACACTCACCTTGGGAAAGAACTCGGCAATTGGCGAATTCAGGCTGGCCATTACCACGTGGTAGTTGTGCATTTGTCCCGCGTGGGGAACCACCGGTACCTGGAACGACTCCGCCAGCGCGCTGATCTTCCTTGCCTGGCTGATGCCGCCCACGCGGTTCGTGTCGAACTGGATATAGTCCAGCGAATTCGTTTCGAGTAGCTCGCGGAAACCGAAGATCGTAAACTCGTGCTCGCCTCCGGCAATCGGAATCCGCCCATAACTTTTCAGTTCGCGATAGCCGCGTGTGTCGTCGGGAATCACGGGTTCCTCCAGCCAGCGCAGGTTGAACGGCTCCAGCAGCGGCAGCATGCGCTTGGCATAGTCGAGCGTCCAGCCCATGTAGGCGTCGGCCATTAGGTCCACTTCGTCGCCCACCACTTCGCGCACCGCCCGCACCAGATCGAGGTTTTTCCGCATCCCCGCAGCGCCGTCAATCGGCCCCCACCCGAACCGCAGCTTCATCATGGTGTAGCCCTGGTCCTTATATTTCTGGGCCTCGGCTCGCAGTTCCGGAATCGGCATAGCGTAGAGCCGGCTGGCGTATACAGGAATTTTCTCCTTGGTCCGTCCGCCAAGCAACCGAAAGACAGGCTGCTTCGCGTCCTTGCCCAGCAGGTCCCAAAGTGCGATGTCCATCGCGGAAATTGCGGCCAGCGCCACGCCCTTGCGTCCAAAGGCCAGCGTGCGGCGATACATCTGCTGCCACAAAAATTCCACGTCCCACGGTTCCGCGCCAATCAGTAACGGCTTAAGGTACGTATCGATCAGCGTTTTCGTCACCAGCGGCGACAGCGCGGCGTTGCCCAGGC
>DASTXK010000330.1:0-3065 GCA_035765555.1 Acidobacteriaceae bacterium | reverse complement strand
CAGCCGTAACGTGCGCCGTCTCCAGCGTGCCCAGATAGTTTTCCGCGTGCTCCACCGTGAGCGCGGCGTCGCCGTGAAGAATGCGATGCCCATAGGTCAGGTTCGCGGCGTGAACTCCGGCAAACTCCAGCGGAACAATTGCGTGATCCAGCAGCGCCAGCAGCCACTTTACCGGGCGCACAAACCGCTCTGGCTTGCCCGCGCGCCAGTACATATTCTTTGGCCAGTAGAGGCCGGCCAACTCCTTCGGCAATTGCTCGGTCAGAATCTCAGCCGCTGCGCGCCCCCTGCGATGCACTGCGGCCATCACATACTCGCCTTTTGGGGTCGTGATCTTCGCCAGTGCGTCGATCTCCACTCCGGCTTTCTTCGCGAACGCGAGCGCCGCGGGCGTCGCCTGGTCATCTCTGAATGCGACCCTCCACGACGGCCCGGTAAGCTGCTCTTCTATATCGGCCTGCGCCGCGGCCACGCCTTTCACCAGCACGGCCAGCCTGCGCGGCGTGGAGTAGCTGTGGACCTCATGGTCCGCGCCCAGCAGCCGCTCGCGTTGCAGCAACTCTTCCACGCGACGCGCGAGCTCGGCCTGCGCCGGAGCAATCATGCGCGCGGGGATTTCTTCCAGTCCTATCTCAAGCAAAAAATCGGGCATAAGAATCTTTCAGCAAAAATTCGGAAATCTATTCTTCAGCATTCCGCTGCGATGTGTAAGCTTTGGCCACTCCCACGGCGAGCGCGCGAATGCGGGCGATGACGCCCACGCGCTCCGTTACGGAAATCGCCCCGCGCGCGTCGAGCAGGTTGAAAAGGTGCGAGCACTTCAGGCACAGGTCGTAAGCTCCCAACACCGGAAACCGCCGCTGCTGCGCGCGAACGTCTTCCGCCACCGGAGTCGCGCCGCCTTTATGCACCAGCCGGTCGTGAATCTTCTCGTGGCGGTCGGCCTGCTTCTCGGCCTCCGCGGAAAATCTCTCGCCATAGCTTGCCAGCAGCGCCTGGCACTCGGCCTCATACAGCCGCAGATGCTCCCATAGCTTCTCGACCTCGGCGGCCTCAAAGTTGTAGACGGAAAACTGAAGCTCCTCCTCCAGCCGAATCTCGCCATAGGTCACGGCGCGGCCTGTCTTCGGATCGCGCGCCCAAACGATGTCGTAAATCGAATCCACGTCCTGCAAAAACGCCGCGATGCGCTCCAGCCCGTAAGTAATTTCTCCGCTGATCGGGTCCAGGTCAATGCCGCCGCACTGCTGAAAATATGTGAATTGGGTTATCTCGAGCCCGTCGAGCATCACCTGCCAGCCGATGCCCCACGCGCCCAGCGTCGGAGACTCCCAGTTGTCTTCCTCAAACTTAATGTCGTGCTCGGCCAGGTTGATCCCGATGGCCTCCAGCGAGGCCAGATACACCTCCTGAATGTCCGCCGGAGGCGGCTTCAGGATCACCTGAAACTGCGTGTGCTTGTAGAGCCGGTTGGGGTTCTCGCCGTAGCGCCCGTCCGCCGGACGCCGCGATGGCTGCGCGTAAGCAATGCTGACCGGCTTCGGCCCCAGCACGCGCAAAAACGTGTCGGGAGACATGGTCCCGGCGCCCACTTCCACATCGTAGGGCTGCTGCAGCACGCATCCGCGCTCGGCCCAAAAGGTCTGCAGGCGGAACAGCAGTTCCTGAAAAGTAAGCGGCGCGGCGGTGGCGATAGGGGCGGAGGTCGTAATGGTAGCGGGCACTGTTGGCTTTCCGTTAGATTTGGGCGCTGCTCAAATTCTAAACGAGTTCCTTCGCGGCTTTCTTCGGCAGTGCTTTGAAGCCCATCTCCGTTAATGACGGCAGGCCGACGCTGGTGCGAATCGCATCCGCCACATGCCCCAGTTCGTGAGGGTCCAGCCCCTCGTCCACCTGCGTGGCGTATTCATAAAAAGGCGTGATGGGGATGCCGTTTAACAGCGCGCGTTCGGTAATCACCTGATAGGTGCTCTTCCAGATAAGCCCGCGGCGCGACGTGCTGGCCATCCGCTCGAAGGTGATGTTCTGGGAAACAGAATCCTTGCCCTGCTGAAAGGCCTCGGCCTTTTCCGCCCGCAGTCGCTCCTCAAACGCATTCAGCCGCTTATGGTGGACGGTCCACAGATACGTGAGCGGGACCGCCGCTCCGAACCCCACCACAAACCACATCACGTACCAAAGCTGGTCCATAAAACACCCCTGCTGGTCTTCTGCCGATTTTACGACTGTGACAACGTCCAACGCGCTCTCGCCTATTGTACCCAATTTGGGAACATGATATGTTTAGATGTGCGCATCATAGCCCGCAGCACTTTAATCCATTTCGTACAGGGCCTGGAGGGGAGCAAAGACCAGCGTTCGGTAAAGGCAGCGCTCGATTCATGGTTTCATGAAGTTCGGCGAGCGAAATGGAAAAATTCAGCGGATATAAAGGCGGTCTACGCCAGCGCAAGCATCGTCGGAGCGGAGCGTGTCGTGTTCAATATCAAAGGAAACGATTATCGCCTCGTTACGGCAGTGGACTACCAGCGGGCCATCGTATTTATCAAGTGGCTCGGGACACATCGTGAATACGACAACATCAACGTAAGGACCATCTCCTATGAAGCCGATAAAAACTGAAGCTGACCACAGAGCCGCACTGTGCGAGATTGAACGCTTGTGGGGCGCGAAAGAAGGCACTCCTGAGGGAGATCGCCTCGATGTTCTGGCGACACTCGTTGAGGCTTATGAAGAAGCCCATTTTCCCATTGATTTTCCCGACCCTGTCGAGGCAATTAAGTTTCGGCTGGAGCAACAGGGCGAGGACAAGAAGGCTTTGGTTGGAATTATTGGCAACCGGACGCGCGTGTACGAAATTCTCCGTCGCGACCGCCCTCTATCGCTGGCGATGATACGGCGGCTGAACGCCAAATTTCATATCCCGGCGGAAGTCCTCATTCGTCCCGTGAAGGTCAAGAGGAAACGGCAAGCCGCCTAACCCATTCCCCGCAGAGCCTGCGCGCTCCGCAATCGCTTCTCCAGATGCCGCTCCAGATTCTGCACCGCGAACTGCCGCAGGTCGG
>DASTXK010000329.1:0-16493 GCA_035765555.1 Acidobacteriaceae bacterium | reverse complement strand
TCGGGATGGAGCACGCCATTGTTCGTTACGGTCCAGTCCTCAAGATGGCCTTCTATCCAGTCGGCCAGCTCTTCCAGAAATGTCGCCAGCTCCGGAGACTCATGCGCGCGCGCCATCTCGGCGGCGCAGATCAGCGCGGAGATGACGGCGGCCAGCGTCGAGGGCGAATAGCCCGCGTTCTCCTCCCAGCGTTCCTGCTCTGTGACGGGAGCGTTCCGCACCAGAAAGCCAGCCGCGCGTTCGACAAATGAAAAGGCCTTGAAGTCGGCCAGACCATTCATCTTCCAGAGCCGCCATGCCAGGATGATGGGGAAGGCCACCTCATCCAGTTGCGTGCCGGTCCAGTATGGAGTGCCGTTCACCCAGAAGTTCTGGGAAAAGCCGCCATCCGGCTTCTGCGTGCAGGCGAGGTAGACGAGCGCGCGGCGCGCCGTGTCCACGCGGCCGCAGGCCAGCAGGGCGGTCGCGCTCTGCACCATGTCGCGGGTCCACACCAGGTGATACCCGCCGAGGTCGTCGTCGCTTTTGGCATAGCCCCACGGAATCGACGCCGAGGCAATGAACGCGCCTGCGAAAGTCTTGTCCTCGTGCGCCAGCACAATGTTATGGCTGATTTGCAGCAGGCGTCCGCCGTCCTGCGACCGCGCCGCCAGCTCATAAGGGCTGGCCGACCGGTGCCACTGCTCAATGAATCGCGAAAGGTGCTTTTTGAACGGAGTGGCGAGCGCGCCCATGGTCGCCGACAGTGCCGCATGGTGCCCCAGACCAAAGCCAAGCGCCACCGTGAACTCGCGCCTTCCCGGCGGAACTTCTCCCAGCACCGCGACATTGCCGTTCAGCGCGGAGCCAAACTGCCAGTCCATGGTGAAGTTGTCCTTCAGGTCCTGCCACCCGTCACTCGACCCCACATAGCCGCAACTGGCGCGGCTGAATCCGCAATCGGCGGCCATGGCCAGCGAGCTGCCGTCTTTCCACGCAAGCAGCACCCGTTTTCCCGCCACCTCGACCACGCGGGCGTTGTTCCCCGCTCCGCCGCCATCCACATGCGGAGACATGAGCGCGTAAAGCTTCAGGCGGGGCAGGATGTCCGGCTTCCCTTCCAGCCGCGTGTGGATCAGCACGACCGGATAATGCGGGTCGTTGATGATTTCCTTGGTGATCGAGTAGCGGCCTTCACGGTCGCGATTGACGATGCGCACGCCCAGCGCATCGGAGTCGATGTAGGCGAACTCGTGGTCAAGGTCGCGCTTCTCCTCGTGGAAGAACGTTTCCCCATCGGTAATAAGGAACTCCATGTCGCGCGTCTGCGGCCGGTCAATGGTGGGGAAATAAATCTCATTAAGAATGCCGTGCGAAACGGTGAACCATGCGCGGCTGGAGTTGGCGTAGGCCGTGCCCACCGCGTCCTTCTCGCTTGAGGTCCAGCGCGGCTGATGCCCGGGCGCTCCGAAGGCCATGCCCGCCTGATCGAGCCATAGATACTGAGCCGCGCTGGTCCTTGCCACAAAGCCTCCTTGAATCAGCTTGAACACCTGAAACAGCAGCGGGAGAACAAAAGTCTACCCCTTTTGGACTTATAACACCTGCCGGTTCGCGTCCGGGTCGGGATGGAAATGCACAGCCTGCATCGCCTTCTGAATTTCAGGGTTCTTCATAAAGTATTCCCACACGAACCCGGAGCGGAGATTCTCCGCCATCAGCACGCTGATTCCCTGGTCGATGCCCAGAATGTCCTGCGCGAACCACTTCGATTTGGGATTGAAGGCGTCCACAAATCCGTAGCGCGTGTAGACCTTCTCTCCCATGCTCTTCCTCATGCTGAGCAACACGTGCGAGCACTCCGGAGGCAGAAACGGCAAAGAACCGGCCGTAGCGCAGGGAACAAGCGTTCCATCGAGAGGCCCCATGGAGGGTGGGCCGCCCCACACGCGATATCCCTCGCGGGAATCCGAAGCGGTGATGCCCCACATATCCTGATCGATCCACTCGAACTTTCGCCCCAGCACAAGGCACCACAACTGGTGGCAGCGCGTGGCGGCAATGGAATTGGTGAAGTAGTTGGCGTGCAGGTCTCGCTTGTCGCGGTAATCGCACCAGGCATGGGCGTACTGATGGATAAATAGCGGTGCGACCCCGCTGATGTACTGGATTCCGCTGTAGTCGACGACCGGCCTCTCCAAATCATCCCAGGTGGAAACGGGAATGGGATGCGTGGGCGAGCCAATCGCCATCAGGTACATGGTCATCAGCTCGGAATAAATGTCCCAGCGGTGCTTGAGAAATCCCTGATCGGGCAGCCAGCCCATCGCAAGCGCTGTGCCGCCGTTGAGCATCCATTGCCAATCGATGCGACGATAAAAGGTGGTCGCCAGCGCCTCGATGCGCGAATTTCCTGAGAAGAATTGCCGGCAGGTGAGCACGCCGCAGAGCAGCAGCGAAGTATCAATCGACGACAGCTCGCTGCCAAAGACGCGCCCGCCGCTGTCAATGTCGATGAAGTGATAAAGAAACCCGTGCTCGTGCGGACACTGCTCCAGCAGAAAGGCCAGGGTCTGCTCCACCCGCTGCTCGCAAAGCGCGGCGAGCAGGTAGTTCCGCTTGGCCGCAATGCAAAGCGCGGTCAGGCCGAATCCGGTCGCCGCAATGCTGGATACACGGCTCAGCGAGCGCCCGACGGCGGGGGCGCGGTCCCGCACCAGCCCGCTCTTCACGCCCACTTCGTTGTAGAAGTAATCGCAGCCGCGCCCTTCCAGATCATCCAGCAGCGTATCGGCTTCCTTGGATATCTGCGTAAGCGGGCGGTTGATGAAAACGCCCGGACCCTGTTTGTACTTCTGCGCGGCCTCGGTTTCGGTCTTGGGCTGCTGGCCGGGCTTCACCGGAGGCGCCTTCTCCTCATTTTGAAGAGTGCTCGCAAGCGAAGCCGCGGGCGCGCCCAGGGCGAGCACGCCCGAGGCAGCCGCCGTCCTGAGCAGTTGCCTGCGAGTTATCTTTGTTCGATTCAAAACAGGGTCAATACTTCAACGCACGCCGGTCCACTGCGCGATATGGATCGCCGGTCTTTCCAGTCTAAAGATCGCTGGGTTTCGTTTCAGTCTAATGGAACGAGACTGGTTTTGCGATATCCTCACCTAAATTGACAAGACATGAAAGACGGCTTCGGTGGCCGCATTGAGCAGATTTCAAATGCGGGCCGGGCGGTCGACAAGGCCGGGAGAAATCCATGAAGAAAACAGGTTTTTGGTTGGCGTGCGTATCGATTCTCATTTTGTGTTCATTGTCACGGGCTGCGGAAACAACAATTTCCAGCCACGGATGGACGATTACCGCCGATTCCGATCGCGCCGAGTTGACTCTCTCCCAGGAAGCGCTTGGGCCGGTACTTCAGAATCTCTCTCTGGAATTTTCATCCGGCGGCGCTGTGCTGCGCTCGCACCACTGGACCGCTCAGGCGCTCAATGACCACACGCTTTCGATCCACACGCAAAGCCCGAACGCAACGTGGGTCTTCACACTTTCGCCGGACGCCGTGCGCGTTTCGACGACTTCGGCCGAAGCCCTCATGGAGGCACAAGCTTTAGCGCCGCCCCAAAGAATGGTTGCTCGCTTGCTGGATCCCGAAGGCACGCCGGTTGACTGGGTTGGCACCGGAGAGGTCGCAGGGGGGTACGGCGGAAGCTACACTCACAATCGGTCCTACCTGCCTCGCCGTAACCCCGAAGTCGCCTACTTTGCGCTTGGTCAAACCTCAGCCTCTGGTTTGCACGCGCTCTTTGATCGTCCAACGGACATTGCGATTCAGTTTGCTCAACGCACTTCCCTGGTCCGCAATGCGCATGACCAAAACCTGCTGGATGCCCGCATTCCCGTTCCAGGAAATACGGCGATTAAGATTATCCCCGACTATTTCACCAAGACCCTTGGCGTACCGTTCTATGTTCCATTCGATGACAGCCACTTTCCGACCGCGCCCATGGTCTGGTCAAGCTGGACGAGCTACTACGAAGACGTGAAGGAAAGTGACATCACCCTGAACGCGGACTGGATTGCAAAGCACCTGCGCCCTTACGGATTCGAGTTCGTGCAGTTGGACGACGGGTACGACCGCGGGCCGCATGGAGAGCACTTTTGGATTACTCGCTGGGATAAAAAGAAGTTTCCTCATGGGCCGAAATGGCTGGCGGACTACATACGGTCGAAGGGTTTGCGGGCGGGAATCTGGCTGGTGCCGAATTCGCAGGCGGCGTTCGTTACCGAGCACCCCGACTGGTACGTCTACTACAAGAATGGAAAAATGGTCGAGGACTATAGTACACCGGCGCTGGACTCAACCAATCCCGGTGTATTGAAGCTTTTGGACCACGAGTTCGCTACGATCAAGGACTGGGGCTACGACTACTACAAGCTGGATGGCGAGTTTGCCATTCCGAAATATGTCCCGCATGTTGATTTAAGCCGCCTCTACAATGCTTCCATTGACCCAGTCGTCGCCTATCGCAACCGGATGAAGGTGATCCGCAACGCCATTGGGCCGGACGGTTTTATTGAAGAATGCGTTGCTGGAACTCCGCTGAATGCCACCGGCTACGCGGACTCATTTTTTAACGGGGATGACCTCTACGACAATTGGCAAGGTATGTACTCCCTCTTCAGCTCCATCAATGCCAATACCTTCTTCAACCACATTATTGGCTATAACATGCCGGGCGAAGGAATGGCGCTCGAACCTCGCATGAGTTTTGAAGAATGCGCGAAGAAAAGAAATCCAGTTGTATTGGAGACCATGAAATCGCGAGAACTTCCGCTAACTGGCTGCGGCACAACTCTTGCTGAAGCCCGCACCGTGGTCAGCTATGTCGCACTCACGGGCGTGGAATATTCCATGGGTAGCATCATGCCCGAGCTGCCGGAGCAGCGGATTAACCTTCTTCACAAGACGTTGCCTACGATGCCCATCTTTCCGATGGATCTGTTCAGCCGCGGGACTCAGACGAGTTGGGACAAGTTTAAGCACACCATTCCGGATACCTTTATTCATAATTATCCGGAAATCCTTGACCTTAAAGTGAATGCGGCGGCCGGAGTTTATGACGTTGTCGCCATGACCAATTGGCGCAGTTGGAATGACAAACGTAAATTGTTGTTTCACGATGAATTGGGATTGGATAAGAACGCAAAATACGTTGCCTTCGATTTTTGGAACGAAAAACTGTATGGCGTGTTTCAGGGAAATCTAACTGCCGATCTTCCTCCCCACGACACTCGTGTTTTTGCTCTCCACCCGCTTACGGGACATCCGCAGCTTTTGGGAATTTCGCGGCACATTACTGGCGCTTACTCTGTGTTGAACTTGCATTGGGATGCTTCCGCGAATTCGTTGACGGGCATTTCGAAGGGGATTGCGGGCATGCCCTACACCTTGTACATCTATATGCCACGCGACTACAGAGTTTCCGGCACGACTGCTCAAGTTGCCGATCACTCAATCAGTGCAACGCGCGTGGAGCAGGGCAGACTGCTGGCGATGACTTTTAACGGGCAAGAGAAGCCGGTGCAGTGGAAGGTGACCTTCAGCCAGCGTTAGGGAACCTCCGAACAACTCCCTATTCCACAGCCTGAGCGAATAGTAGCTATTTCCTGACGCTTGAGGTCCCTCTGAGTAATCCGTAGTAAGAGGCTGGCGTTTCTGACTTGATTTTGTCTTACTGATTGTGGTATAATATTAAAGTGCCTTTTAGCTCTGAAGCTTTCATTGGCAAGGGCCGCGACAATCATCGCATTTGGTACGAAAGCCGTCTGCAGATCGAATTTGAGCCAATCGTAATCCAAGGAGTGCCGCGGACCTTACTCATCCACCGGTACTGGAAACGCTCACAAACCCCAAAATCAAGAGAGATGGCGATCGGATGCCTGGACGCAAGTGAGGGAAAGAATGGATCAGCGAGTTAAAGAGTTCTTTGCGCTGTACGAGAAAGCGAATTCAGTTTCTGACGTATCGGGCATCGGCGCACTATACGCGGATACGTTCATGTTTGGCGGGCCCCATGGCACGCAGGTGGTAAGAAGGGAGGATTTCCTCAAAGTCGTCCCGAGAATGAAGGCCCACTTCACTTCAATAGGCCTCGTTCAAACCAGATTTCAAGTCATGGAAACAGTAATTCTGGACCCAAGGTATTTGCTCGCGAAGGTGGCGTGCAGAATCAAATTCCATAGTTCATCTCGCAACAACGATCTGGACGCATTTGCAACCTACGTTCTGGCGCAAGGCAACAAAGACGCGCTATCGATCATTGTCCAAATCGATCATCAGGATTTGGCGAGCGCGATTAAGGAGCAGCAAAACGCACAGCCATAGCACGTTCCTGGGCGAGCAACCCCGGACAACTGCAATTCGTGACTTGCTTGAGGTACGCGCATGATGCTACAGGTTTCCAGCACCACTGCTCAAGTTGCCGATCACTCAATCAGTGCAACGCGCGTGGAGCAGGGCAGACTGCTGGCGATGACTTTTAACGGGCAAGAGAAGCCGGTGCAGTGGAAGGTGACCTTCAGCCAGCGTTAGCACAAAAGTGGAACGCTCTGACCTGCCTCGATCGCTGGGTTTCGTTTCAGTCCAATGGAAAAGCGGGTGGTTTTCACGCTTTCAGCCTCGCGCCGCCCCGCGCCTGCCCGCGCAATCCTTTATCATCAGATATGAAGATACTTTTGAGTCCCGCAACGGGGACCCGCGCACCGTGAATTCAGCAGTAGCAACCCAAAAGGAGAACCACCTTGGCCTACGAACTTCCGCCTCTTCCTTATGACTACGCCGCGCTTGAACCCCACATCGACACCCAGACAATGCATCTGCATCACGACAAGCACCATCAGGGCTACGTCAACAACCTGAACGGCGCGGTTGAGAAGCATCCCGACCTCGGCAAGCACACCGCCGAAGACCTCCTGCGGAACCTGAACAGCGTTCCCGAAGACGTCCGCACCACCGTCCGCAACAACGGCGGCGGCCACGTAAACCACTCCATGTTCTGGAAGATCATGAAGCCGGGCGGCGGCGGCGAGCCTACGGGCAAGATCGCCGACCAGATTAAGAAGGACTTCGGCGACTTCGCGGCCTTTAAAAAGCAGTTCAACGAGGCGGCCGCCAAGCAGTTCGGCTCCGGCTGGGGATGGGTGATCTGGGACGGCGGCAAGCTCGCCATCACCACCACTCCCAATCAGGACAATCCTTTGCTGCACGGCAAGTACCCCATTCTTGGCAATGATGTATGGGAGCACGCCTACTATCTGAAGTACCAGAACAAGCGCGCCGACTACCTTGCGGCCTGGTGGAACCTCGTCAACTGGGACGAGGTGAACAAACGCTTCGAGCAGGCCCAGAAGTAACTGGCTAAGTAGTTGAAAAGGCGGCTGATAAAGCCGCCTTTTCGCCTGTTCAGACGGTCTTTGGCATGTTACAATTGAACTAGATTACGGGCCGAAACCCATTCGCTTTCAAGCTGTTATTTGAGGGCGACCCTCCCGCTCCGTGAGCATCTCAGGGTTTCCGCTCTTTGGAGTTTCATGCCTCAGACTGAACTGGAATCCACCGCGACCCTTCCGCTTCCCGAAGCCGCTCCCACGTCCAACGGCAAGTCCAAAGGCGGCTATACCAGCGACAATATCAAGGTGCTGGAAGGGCTTGAGGCCGTTCGTCTTCGCCCCGCCATGTACATTGGCTCGACCGGCGAAATGGGTTTGCACCACCTTGTCTATGAGGTCGTGGACAACTCCGTCGACGAGGCTCTCGCGGGATACGCCAAGAAGATCGACGTCATCATCCACATTGATGACTCCATTACCGTAATCGATGACGGCCGCGGCATTCCCGTGGATGAAATGACTCTGGACAACGGCGAGCGCCTGCCCGCCGTGCAGGTCGTCCTCACCAAGCTCCATGCCGGAGGCAAATTCGACGCCTCCACCTACAAAGTTTCTGGCGGACTCCACGGCGTCGGCGTCTCCTGCGTGAACGCGCTCAGCGAAGTCTTCGACGTGGAAATCTGGCGCGACAACACCTTTGAGCAGGACTACGCGCGTGGTATCCCCACATCGAAGCTGCGCAAGACCGGAACAACCAAGCGTCGCGGCACCAAGATTCATTTCCTGCCCGACAAGTCGATCTTCACCGTCACCGAGTACAACTACGACACGCTGGCTCAGCGGCTGCGTGAGCTCGCCTTCCTGAACAAGGGACTCGAAATTACCCTGACCGACGAGCGCACCACCGATCCCAAAACCGGCGAGGCCAAACGGTCGGAGTTCAAGTACGCGGGCGGCATCGCCGAGTTCATCAAGCACATCAACCGTGGCAAGCAGACGCTGCATGACAAGCCCATCGTCATGGAAGGTCTCCGCGACAACGTGGACATGGAAATTGCCATCCAGTACAACGACAGCTACTCGGAGACGGTCTTCTGCTTCGCCAACAACATCAACACCGTTGACGGCGGCACGCATCTCTCCGGATTCAAGACCGCGCTCACCCGCACCATCAACTCCGCCGGCCAGCAGCTTGGCTTGTTCAAGGATGTAAAGGAGAACCTCTCCGGTGACGACGTGCGCGAGGGTCTGGTCGCCGTCATCAGCGTGAAGCTGCCGCAGCCCCAGTTCGAGGGCCAGACCAAGGGCAAGCTCAACTCCGACATCGCCGGAACCGTGCAGGCTCTGGTCAACGAAAAGCTGGGCATGTTCCTGGAGCAGAACCCGCCCATCGCCAAGCGAATCATCAACAAAGCCATTGAGGCTGCCCGCGCCCGCGAAGCCGCGCGCAAGGCCCGCGACCTCACCCGCCGCAAAGGCGCGCTCGACGGCGGTGGACTCCCCGGCAAGCTGGCCGATTGCAGCGAGCGCCAGCCCGACCGCTGCGAGCTTTACCTCGTTGAGGGCGAGTCCGCAGGCGGGACCGCCAAGCAGGGCCGCGACCGCCGCTTCCAGGCCATCCTGCCGCTCAAGGGCAAAATTCTCAACGTGGAGAAGGCGCGTTACGACAAAATGCTGGGTCACGAAGAAATCCGCGCCATGATTACCGCCCTCGGGGCGGGCATCGGCAAGGACGACTTCGATCCCTCCAAGCTGCGCTACGGCAAGATCATCCTCATGACCGACGCTGACGTGGACGGCTCGCACATCCGCACCCTGCTGCTCACCTTCTTCTTCCGCCACATGAATGAACTGGTCAAGCGCGGACACGTCTACATCGCGCAGCCGCCGCTCTTCAAAATTAAAAAGGGCAAGTTCGAGCAGTACATCAAGGACGAGCGCGAGTTCGTCAAGGTCATGGTCAAGCGCGCGTCTGACGGCATGGTCGTCCGCCACGGCGAGAACGCCGAAAAGATTGAAGGCCCTGCCCTCACCAAATTCATGGGGCAGTTGAACGAGTACCTCGGCTTCTTCGACAAGGTGAACAAGCGCCTCCGCAACGAAGAGGTCACCGGCCTGCTCGCTCGCCACGAGCTCACGCATCGCACCGACTTTGAAAGCGAGGGCAAGCCTCCGAAGAAGCTGCAAGACCTGCACGCCGCGCTGTCGGAAATCCAGAAGAAGTACCGCTTCCGGGGCCTGTCAGAACCCCTCTACGACGAGGAGCACCAGACCTGGTCCTTCAGCTTCACCGACTCGCAGGGCGCCGTGCGCTGGATCAACTGGACTCTGGCCTCCACTCCCGAATATCGCCAGATGGCCTCGAAGTACACGCAGCTCAAAGGCCTGCTTGAACCGCCGTTCCTCATCGAGTACGTCTCGAAGGCCGCGGCCACGCCCGATCCCGAGGAGACCGAAGGCGAGACCACCGGCGAAGCCGAGGCCGCCAAGCCCGCGCCCAAGCGCACCGGCCGCGCCTCGCTGGAACCGGTTGAAAAGCAGACCGCCCATGAGTTGTTCGAGTACGTCATCGAGCAGGGCCGCCGCGAGTACCAGGTCCAGCGCTACAAGGGACTGGGCGAAATGACGTCCACGCAGCTATGGGAAACCACCATGGACCCCGAGCGCCGCACGCTCCTCCAGGTCAAGCTCGAAGACATTGCCGAAACCGAGACCATCTTCTCCACCCTCATGGGCGAAGACGTGGAATCGCGCCGCAAGTTCATCGAGGAAAACGCCCTCGACGTAAAGAACCTGGACATCTGACATCTTCCCAACTCGCTTCATAGGAAATTCATACGAGTGCCGGTCAATTTGTGCCGAGGGGAGATGACTACACTCAAAGAAAGTGATTGCACGGGGATCAAAGGACAAAATAAAGACAGATTGTCTCTATCCTGCAAGTCGTTTTGTTCACCTGAACGCGGCGCTACGTCCCAGCAATGCTCCTCTCCGGCCAGGAGCATTGATCAGTGCAGTTTCGAATGCCTTCGATGCGGATGGGAATTCGCCCTGTTCCAGCAGCAGGTCTCCGAGTTGTTCACGGGCGGGGATGATCGGTCCGGGAGTCACCGGAAGTTTTTCGATGCCATCTTCATCGTCAGCTGCACTGCGCAGAATGGCCGCAGCTTCGTCAGGTTTCTTTTCTGCCTGGGCCGACCAGGCCAGCACTTCTCGCCTCATGATGCTCACCTGCATCGCCCAGTAGCCGTTGCCCGACTCGCGAAGTTGTTCTTCGATAATATGTAACCTCTCGGACTCTTTGTAAGCTTCACGAACGCGACCGTTATGTGCGAGCCCGAGCCCGCGCGCCCACACTGCAGTTGCCTGAGCCTGAGGCGAAAAGGAAGCGGGCGGCGTGACGACCTTTTCCGCCTCGGCCCACTGTTGCCGTTCGACGATGTAGCGGATGGGCATGGCCGTCGCTGCGTATCCGGATTTGAATTCTCCCCCATCCAGATTCTTAATCGCTTTCAGTTGCTGGATCACCTGAGCCGCTTCTCCGTCGCGCCCGCTCTGCAGGTAGGCGTAGAGAAGATAGTCCATCGCGTGGAGTTCTTCACCGATATCACCCTGCTGATGTGCTGCGTCTCTGGCAGCAAGGTTGGATGAGATGGAGTCATTCCAGAGTCCCAGGCGCGTGAAGATGTGGGACGGCATGTGCAGAGCATGCGGAGCCGACGGAGCGATGCGGGAATAGGCACGGGCCGCGACAAGCCCTCTTGATGCGAGTTCTTGGCTGTCACAAGCATGGATGAGGTAGTGCGGAATTCCGGGATGATCAGGGAATGCGCGCCAAAGAGGCTCCAGCAGATCGGCTGCCTCCTTTTGCTTCCGATGTTCCGTGTCCAGAGGAGATGCATCGGAGAGGAGTGCGAGAGCGTAGAAAACCTGGACCTCGACATCCTTCGGGTTAGTTGCGGCAAGTTCACGCATTGCCTTCTCATAGTTTGACGCCCGCATGCTGTACGGGAGAATGGAAGAATTTTTGAACACGAGGCTGAGCGCGCGGATGAAACCGCGCTCGCGTTCGGAGACCTCAGGGAGTTTGGCGGCAAGCGCGATTTCCTTTTGGGCAGCGACAATGCCAGAGGTAGGCAGACGCGGTTCCCATAGCTGGTGGTAGTGCGTCATCGCGATGCCCCAGTGGGCAATAGCACACCGAGGATCTCGTTCGGCCACACTTTGGAACGCTTCCTCAGCAGGTTTGTAGGCGAAGGAATGCAGAAGCGCAATCGCTCGGTTGAATTCCTGTTGGGTCGTGGGTTTGCAGGAAGTGGAGAAGGATGCCGTGCCGAGTTTTTCCGGCGCCGGATGATTGTGCTCTTCTTGCGCCGCTACCAACGCGGGAAAGAGGAATGCCAGAGCGAGGAGTCGCCACATCGTTTCGTCTCCGCGAACCTTACACCAATTCTACGATCAGGCGCGCCGCGGAGTCCTTGCCAGGCCGCCCCGAGCGTCTATTTAAATACGTCGCAAATAGTGGCGACTTACTGCGCTTCGCTTGACTTGAAGCCCTGCACTCGACTGCCGCTCTTTCTGTTGAGAGGCAAATCCATCTAACTGGCCCAGTATCAATTAGTTGCTTCATGCATTTAATTTTCAACTGACTTGGTAAAATAAAAAGTAGAGCAGAAAGTTTGCCGAAGGCGAAGCCACAAAGCTGCGCCTTTCGCTTTTTAGAAGCCAACCCACTTTGAGTCAGTAAATTTCTCAGAAATCTTTAGAGTGAGTGAACTGCGGCGCTACCGCCTTTCAGAAAACCATTGTTTTCAATGAGTTACAGCAAATCGGCTTCTCAGGAAACTGTTTTAAATCAATGAACTACAGCAACCCGCGAGCTAGAATCCTTGGTAAAAACCCATTTTCCTCCCCTGATCCCTTGCCGTCTTCCCTCGCAGAATAAAGAGTTCGGGTCCCCGGCTTGGCCGTTGGGAGTGCCCAGAATTTCGGCTATACTGGAACGAGCTATTTTGAAAGGATTTCATCTGTGTTAATGATTCGTCTGGCGCGTTTTGGCGCCCGCAAACAGCCGTACTATCGCGTTGTGGTGATTGAGAAGGATCGCGCCCGCAATGGGCGTTCGATCGAGGTGATCGGCACTTATAATCCGCGCACCAACCCGGCCTCGGTGGCCCTGAAGCAGGACCGCATCGACTACTGGACGAGCAAGGGAGCGCAGCTTTCCGACCGCGTGGCGAAGCTGGTGGCCAAACGGCCTGAGCCGGCGGCGGCGTAGAACAGCCCCGCAAAGCCCACTACCCGCAGTTTGATCCCGAAAAACTTCCTTTGCTCGCCGCCGTATTCTTTGGCGGGCAATTTCGCTTATTATTTTGCGATACAGGTAGAGAATGCTCTATCTTCCGCGCGGTGTTACTGATACTATTGCGCGAGCCCGAGAGTGTACCACCCACGCCTCAAGGGGGATATGGCAATGAGCCACGATGAACGGCCCGACGATATGCAGGAACTGGTGACGGAGATCGCCCGTGCGCTGGTCGATGAGCCGAATGCTGTGATGGTTGAAGCGGTCAAGCGCGCGGAGAACACCGTGCTTCGTTTGCGTGTTGCGCCGTCTGACGTTGGCAAGGTGATTGGCAAGCAGGGCCGCACGGCGCGGTCCATGCGGACCATTTTGGGAGCGGTGAGCATGAAGTACCACCACCGCTACACGCTGGATATTCTGGAGGAAGACCAGCACGCGCCGCCCGCCGAGTCATGAGCGCTGATGAACCCTGGGTGATTCTGGCCCGGCTGGTGCGCCCGCAGGGCCGCATTGGCGAGGTCCTGGCCGATATTCTTACTGATTTTCCCGAACGATTTGCGGAACGCAAGCGGCTCTTTCTGGTTTCGTCGGAAACCAGCGGGGAGCCCGTGCGCGAAGTGGCGCTCGAACGCCATTGGCTGCACAAAGGCCGCGTGGTGCTGAAGTTTGCCGGGGTGGATTCGATCAGCGATGCGGAGGCGCTCCGTGGGCTTCTGGTCGCGGTTCCGGCAAGCGAACGGGCGGAGCTGACGGACGGCTCGGTTTACATCGGCGACCTGATCGGATGCGGGGTCTTCGACGTGAACGCGGCAAAGCCGGTGGGTGTGGTCGCTGACGTGGACCGCGAGGCCGGGCTGTTGGAGGTGAAAACTCCGGGCGGCGAGGAAGCGCTGGTTCCCTTCGCAAAGGCCTATCTGGTTAGGATGGATGTTGCGGGGAAGCGCATCGAGATGCGCCTTCCCAAGGGCCTGCTCGACATCAATGCTCCCCTGACGGACGAGGAGCGGCGGGAGATGAGCGAGCGCCGCGAGAACGAATAGTACAGCCATGCGCTTCGACATCATCACGATTTTTCCTGAATTTTTTGGCGGCATCTTTGGTCACGGAGTGGTGAAGCGCGCCATTGCCAACGGGCTGGTGGAGATCGGCTTGCGCGACCTGCGCGACTTTACCCACGACCGGCACCGCACCGTGGATGACCGTCCTTTTGGCGGCGGCGAAGGCATGGTGCTGAAACCGGAGCCGCTGTTGGATGCCGTCGAGTCGCTCGGCGTCGCGCCTAAACAGGAACGCGTCCTGGCGCGAGAGAGCGTGATTCTGCTTTCCGCGCAGGGGGCGAAATTTACTCAGGCTGTTGCCCGGGAGTTGTCAACGCTCGATCGAGTGGTGCTGATCTGTGGACGCTACGAAGGCGTGGACGAGCGCGTAAATGAGCTGGCCTGCGACCGCGAACTTTCCATCGGGGACTACGTTCTTTCGGGCGGCGAACTGGGCGCGGCGGTCATTGTGGACGCGACCATGCGGCTGCTTCCCGGCGTGCTGGGCAACGAGAATTCCGCCGCATACGAGAGCTTCGGGCGTCCGGATGCGGAGTTCGCGGACGAGCAGGAAGGCCCGCCGCGCTCGACGCACGGAGCGGGCGGGCTGCTGGATTATCCGCATTACACGCGGCCGGCGGAGTTTCGCGGACTGGCCGTGCCGGAGGTGCTGGCAGGCGGAAACCACGACCAGATTCGCCGCTGGCGCCGCGAGCGCGCGCTGGAAAAAACGCTTAAGAACCGCCCAGATTTGCTGGAGCGAGCGGAGTTGAGCACTGAAGACAGGAAGTTTTTGGAGAAGTTTGGATTCCGTTCGCAATGACTACTTTGAACCTTGCTTGAATTCCGTTTCCATCAAATGCTGATATGCACGTTGGAAAGGAAAGAGCGCCTTCATGGTTCGATACGGCTGGCCATTCCTGGTGAACAAAAACAGAATTTGATCAGTTTGCAAGAATTCCTGCAAGAGATTGATGGTAGGCTCGCCGTCGGAAGAAACCAGGCCGTTTAAAGCCCTGCCGATGCAGGAGTTCTCGTCGCAATTCACAAAGGAGAAGTGAGCAGTTGCGGATTTAACAAGTGTGAGCTTCCAATTCTTTCCATCTTTGCTGGTCTTTGCGAAAGCAACAAAGAATCCCTGCGAACGGTCGGCGTCTGGTGGGAGGTCGAAATCAATGTAGGCGAGTTTTCGGTCGCTTCTATTGATCGCCACCGCAATGGTAATGTACTGCGGGTGCTTCAGGTCGGCAGGATGGTCCGGATCGCCAATCAGGGCGTCCGTAAACATCATGCATCCCTTTAGGCCACAATGGGTGTCCCATTTTCCCGCAAGCGCCTCAATGGGGTCGCTCTTTTGCGGGGCTTGCGCGAACATCAATGGTGCGGCAAAAATGGCAGCAAGAATTGCTATTCGCGCGGGCGCTGTCGTGATCTTCATGTCTGAATTTCTAAGTACCGATTGTCGGGGCCAATTCTCTCACAGCAGCGGGCATTTCGTGTAAACTAAAAGTTCTGATTCAATTACCAGGAAAGCATTATGTCTATTCATCCAGTTATGCAGCGGCTTGCCGACAAGCTGAACCGTACCGACCTGCCCCCATTTGTTGCGGGCGACACGGTGCGCGTGCAGGTCAAGATCAAGGAAGGCGAAAAAGAGCGCCTTCAGGCGTTTGAGGGAATCGTGATTGCGCGCAAGAACGGCGTGCAGGGCAGCTTCACGGTCCGCAAAATGAGCTTTGGACACGGGGTGGAGCGCATCTTCCCGTTCAACTCCACGGTGGTGGACAAAGTGGAGAAGGTCCGCTCGTCGAAGGTCCGCCGCGCCCGCCTGTTCTATCTCCGTGGACTGCGGGGCAAGGCCGCACGCCTCAAGGAAGTCGAGCGCTCGTAGCGCCTCAGCCGCCCCTCATTACTGAAACCCGCTCCACGCAAGGAGCGGGTTTGCATTTCAAACCCAATTCCTATCCACGACCAGCGGGAGTGGCCAGGCGAAGCAGTCGCCCGTGACGGCGAGTCACGTTACACTGCTGTTGATGCCACGCGCCGCTCAGCCTGCTGATTCGTTCTCTCTGGAAAATCCTGATTTGCGGGACGCGGTGGAGGAGGTCTCCGCCGCAACGCTGAAGATGCGGATGCTGCGCAAGCTGGCCTGCGGCAACAAGTATGAAAAGGCCGCGCGGGCGCAGGGCGCGTCCTGCATTGCCGGGGTGGACGAGGTGGGCCGCGGCGCGCTGTTCGGGCCGGTGGTTGCCGCCGCCGTCATTCTTCCTCCTGATACACGCATTCGCGGGCTGCGCGACTCCAAGCAGCTTGTGCGCGAAGACCGCGAGCGGCTGGCCCGAGTGGTGGAGCAAAAGGCGCTCGCCATCGCGATTGAGGAAATCGATTCCGAAACAATCGACCGCGTGAACATTTATCAGGCCACGCGGCTGGCCATGGCGGCGGCTGTGCGGAAGCTTGCGCTTGCGCCCGATCACCTGCTCATCGATGCCATGCGGCTCGATCTTGAATGCGCGCAGACCAGCATCATCTATGGCGATTCGCTCTCGATTTCCATTGCGGCCGCATCAGTGGTGGCGAAGGTTTACCGCGACCGCCGCATGTGCGAGTTTCACGAAATTTATCCGCAGTATGGGCTGGCAGCTCACAAGGGCTACAGCACGCCGGAGCATCTGGCCGCGCTGGAAAAGCATGGCCCGAGCCCGCTGCATCGCAAAAGCTTTCGTCCCGTGGCGCAGGCCCCGCTGCCATGGGATGATCCACTTCCCTGCTGAGGCCCGCCATTGTCCCTT
>DASTXK010000328.1:0-12285 GCA_035765555.1 Acidobacteriaceae bacterium | reverse complement strand
TGGCCGCTTACGAAGGAGCCGGTTGTGCCGCCGCAGGTCATCCCTGTGAAC
This sequence comes from Acidobacteriaceae bacterium, assembly GCA_035765555.1. Classification (GTDB taxonomy): domain Bacteria; phylum Acidobacteriota; class Terriglobia; order Terriglobales; family Acidobacteriaceae; genus Silvibacterium. Next base: position 12,234 of record DASTXK010000328.1, on the reverse strand, counting down.
TATCTGCGCTGGGACGTGATCTATCGCGGCTCGGAAGACGATTGGGGCGCGCAAAACGTGGAAGCCCCGCACGTCCGCATCGTCGATATGCACCCGGTGCAGCGTGCCGAAGGCGTGGTGGTGATGGGCGAGCTTTTGAATGAGGATGTGGTGCCCGCGCACGTCTCGGTGAAGGCGACGCTGCTGTCGAAGAGCGGAAAGCCACTCGCCAGCGAAGACAGCTTCGACAAGATTTTGCCGACGCTGCTGCCCAAGCAGGTCACGCCGTTCTTTATCAATTTTCCCAACTCCACGTTGTCGGACGTAGGCAGCATTCGCATGGACCCGGTCTCAGTATTGGTCTCAGCTTCCGCTGACCCTGTCATTGAGATGAAGGACCAGAAGCTGAACCCCGTGCCCGACCCCTCACTGAGCGGGGAAGTGGTGAATGAGAGCGGGCAGGTGGTCAACATCGCGCACGTGCTCGCAACTTTTTACGATAAAAATGGCCAGTTGGTCTGGGTTGCGGACCAGTACATTGACCGCGCGCTCCTGCCGCAAACCCCCGTTCCCTTCAACATCCATATTCCTGAAGATCTTGCGCGCAAGATAAGCACCGAGCGCACCGTCACGGCCACCTACAGCGTCGGGAGGCTCTCTTGAGGCTCCGCTTCGCATCGCTGGTTGGCGGGGCCATGCTCGCCGCGCTCCAGTTGGCCGGAGCACAGGGCCTCACTCTGCCCGAAACCATTCAAGCCGGGGCCGCCTTCGACGTGCAGACCTCCGGAAGCGGCAACGGAACCCTTTATATCGTGGGCCCGTCGCAGGTGCTCCAGCAGAAGGTAACGCTCGGGCAGACCGCGTCGTTCGATTCCGGCACGCTGACAAACGCCGGAATCTATACGGTGATTCTCACCGGCGGGACTTCAACGGAGCATCGCACGCTGAACGTCCTTCCCGCGAAGGACGCGGCCCACATCACTTTCCTGGCGCGACCGTCACGGCTGCCTGTAAACCTGCACAACGGCATCAGCGGAGCGGTGTATGTGTTCGACGCCTATCACAACCTCATCATCAAGCCCATGCCCGTGTCCTTCGACCTGACTCCTCCTTCCGGCGCGGCTCAGCATCGCAAAGCGACAACGGTTGACGGCGCCGCGTGGGTCCAGCTCAATTCAACGCCCAAGGAAGGAATGGGCAAGTTTGTGGCGCAGGTTGGTGGAGTTACAAGCCAGCGCATCGTGGAGCAGGTCCCCGGCGCTCCATGCCGCTTGCAAATGAGCGCCAAGCGCTCGGGCCAGCAACTGGAGCTGCAAACCGAACCCGTGCGCGATTGCAGCGGGAACGCCGTCCCTGACGGCACCATCGTGACTTTCACTGAAGATTACAAGGGCATGCAATCGACCGTCGACGTGCCCCTGAAGCGTGGCATCGCAAAAGTTGAAATGCCGGCGCATAACGGAGCAACCATCACTGTGGCAAGTGGAGTCGTATTGGGCAATGAAATTCACTGGACGGAGTAAGCCCCTGAAGTACTTGATGGCGGTTCTGCTGGCCATCGCGACACCGCTCGCGTTCGGGGCCGATCAGTCTTCCGTCCAGATAAAACCGCCGGATGTGCATGGTCCCCGGCCTATCGCGGACCAGACTGCGGAGGCCGCAGTCCGCGACTATCTGGAGTCATGGCAGGCGATGAAGTCCGCGCTCGACCAGAACCGCGCGTCGCTCCTGAATCGGGATTTTGAGGGCGAGGCGAAGGACAAGCTTACGGCCGCGATCAGCAGCCAGATGAAGGCGGGCATTCATACAAAATATGAAGACCGCTCGCACAACATTCAGATTGTTTTCTATTCGCCGGAGGGATTGTCCATCCAACTGGTGGATAACGTTGAATACGATCAGCAGGTTTTCCAGAACGGAAAGCTTCTGGTGACGCAACCGGCGCGCGCCCGCTACGTCGTGGTGATGACGCCCTCGCAAGTCCGTTGGAGAGTGCGGGTCCTCCAGGCCCAGCCTGAATAAACCTGGATAACGGCAGTTGCCGCAATCGCGCATCCAATAGATGTGTAAGAAGCAAGACCGCGCAAGAAGAAAGAGAAAGACAATGAAAATAAAGAGGATTCAGGAGTCGCAAAGATGGTTTCGGTTGTTGTGCCAATTTTTAATGAGGAAGAACTCATTTCCAAATTCCACGAGGCTGTGGCAAATGCCCTGAATCAAGTGGGCGAGGATTGGGAAGTTGTTTATGTGAACGATGGCTCCAAAGATGCATCGCTGGGGCTGCTTCGCGAACTGCAAACTTTCGACCCCGGCGTTGTGGTGGTCGATTTATCTCGCAACTGGGGACACATGGGGGCCTTGTCAGCCGGCCTTCACACGGCCAGAGGTGACGCCATCATCCTGATGGATGGCGATTTTCAGGACCCGCCCGAGGTTCTTCCGGAACTCATCCAGGCATGGCGCAATGGCGCGCAGGTTGTCACCGCGGTGCGCAGAAGCCGCGAGGAAAGCCGCAAGATTCTTGCGAAGCTGTTTCCGCTTTTTTATCGTGTTCTGGGCGCGCTTTCCGATTATCCGATCCCTCTGAATGCCGGCATATTTGGTCTGATGGATCGCCAGGCTGTTGACTCGGTTAACAACCTCAGAGAAGGGAACCGCTATCTCCCCGGCCTGCGCGCCTGGGTGGGTTATAAGACAGACGTGGTTTACTACGACCGTCAGGACCGCGCCGGAGGCGACGGCAAGCTCTCCTTCATGAGCCGCATTAAGTACGCGATGGACGCCATCACGAGCTTCAGTTACAAGCCGCTGCGCCTTTGCTTCGCGCTGTCCATGGCGTCCCTGATTCTTGTGCCGGTGCTGAGCATCATCGCGGTTTTCGTGGGCGGCCCCGTAGTTACGGCGTCGCTGGCGTTGGGCGCGGCCATCTTTCTGGTGGGCGGTCTGGTGCTCATGTGTCTCGGCATCCTTGGGGAATACCTTGGGCGCGTCTACGACGAGGTGCGCGAACGCCCGCTGTCCATTATCCAGCAGGTATACCGTGCCGCCGAAATCGCTGAAACCCTCCCGGAGGAGAGACAGAAAATTTTTCGCGTAGCCTAGATGACGCAGATCATTGCTACGGCCTAATCCACTAAGCTTTGGTAGAGAGACCCGCGGGGACGCGGGTCTCGTTGTTTGTCGGCTGTCTTAGCTATTGCCCGGTTACGTAGACGGCGCTTTCCCAGACCTGGCCCGCCTGGTTGATGGCGAGCACGGCAATGCGGTGAGTGCCGGGAGCGAGGCTCATCACCATATCAATCGAGTTCGAGGCGGCCGTATATGCCTTCACCCCATCAAGCCAGACTTGCATGCTTTCGAGGGTTCCGGAGACCGTCGCGGCAGCCAGGATCTTTACACCCGGGCCGGCGGCGGAGCCGTTGGCGGGAAAGCAGATGTGGACTCCCGGCGAAGCGGGAGCGGCGCATCCTGCAACCGTCGCATTCACCGCGCCTTCCCATATCTGGCCCGCAGTGTTGAGAGCCAGCACGGCGATGCGGTGGGTTCCGGGGGCGAGGCTGATGGAAGTCTTGAGCGAATTGGAATTGCTGGTATATTTCTTTACGCTGTCCACCCACAACTGCGTGTTTTTGATGGTTCCCGTGACCGTCGCATTGGCTTTGATCTGCAAAGGTGACAGGTTTGTGGAGCCGCTGGAGGGAGAACAAATGTTGACTCCCGGCGAACTGGGATAAGTGCAGTTTGGAATAGTAGGCACAACGACGAGGGCGTTAGGTTTCGTTATGCTGTAGGGCGAGCCCGGCGCCGGAGTCACGCTGGTCGACGCAACGGTATAGACGTAGAGCTTTCCGGTGGAATTGCTTAGGGCATACAGATGATTGCTGCTGTCCCAGTGAATTTCGTCGATGGGCGCGCTCGTTAACTTTCCCGTTTCAGCCGTGATGGGATTGGCCCCGTTGAAATGAAGGACCTGCAAGCCTGTCGATTGCGTAACAGTACCCGCCGTGTGCGTCTCAATGCCGCCGACCGCCAGAAAATCGCCGTCTGGAGACATGTTCAAAACCGTGGGATACACCTGAGGGATGGGCATGTTCTGGCTCGTATTGGTTGTATTCAGGCCACCCTGGGAATCCACGGTGTAGCTGGCGAGCTGAACGGGTTTGACGGGGCCGCCGCAACCATCTAGGCTTTGCTCCTGCAGGGTCAGGGCCAGGGCGTCGAATGGTCCGGCAATTATAGGCGGCAAGGTCTCAAATCCACCCCATCCCGGATCGCGAGCGGGAAAATTCATCACCGGGAGTCCTTCAAACTGCAATGCGCCGCTGCTCTGGCGCTGGAACAAGTTGGTATCCTCAGCGCAGCTCCCAATGGGCAAGCCGTTGTATGCGTAGAGGCCGTTCGCGGTGATGGTGGGCGGGGCAAGCGCGGAAACATAGCCGTGGTCGAAGCTGTCTGAATAGAGAAAAGTGAGCAAACCGGAGTTGGATAATTTGTAACTCTGTAGTTCGGTGCAGCCGTTCGTTCCGAGCAGCACATAGATGTTGTGGCCGGTATGATCCAGTTCACCACCCGCTGTCGGTTCGCAGGCCCCTGGATCGCTGGAGTAGTTTGCTGTGTCGATCTGCAAGACCTGGTTCTGAATGGCCCCGTTCGACGCAACTGGATAGGAATGGATATAGTTCGTGCCGAGGCTGATAAAGTATCCGCCATTGCTTCCGATGGCCTTGCCCGCAATGGCAAAAGGCGATCCGGAAACCAGCGTCAGGCTTCCGTCGGACGCCGCGTCGTAAAGGTAGACGCCATTCGACGTGCCTACATAGACATAGGCCACATGAGAAGCGGCAGTGGCCATAGGTGTGAGTGAGAAGAAGAGAACAAAGCAACCGGCAAGACATACGATTGCCCGGAACGCAGAGCGCGTGAGCATAGTGAACCTCCCAATCACACTTGGAGAGGCTTGGTTGCCTTCAACGTTGTGAGTTGAACGTAACTTGATTTTGATGCCGCAATCGGTGCACTATTTCGGCGCGGCGGGCTGTGCGCTCGACTGGTTCTTCGATGTGAGCTGCTGTGGCTTGTTCCCACAGTTGGGAAGTCCGCGCTCCACCGCCGACCCCTCTTCGTAATCGTTCCAGGTTTCCACCAGAATGAAGGGAATCGGCTGGTTGGCGGGCACGTACTGCCGCCAGAAGTTGAAGGTGTCCTTATATGTATCGCCGCAGCGTGCGGAGATCTTCCGGTTGAGGCTCCACGAAGCTTTGCTGTCGTTGAAGCTGGCCCATGCGCCTCCTACGATGATTTTGTCGGGATGCTTCGAGACCATCGTGTCATAGAAGTTGTCCAAATATTCCTTGCCCCAGTCGCTCCCATCGGGTTGCCATCCTTTAGGGCCGGGATTGATCCACGCATAGTAGCCATCGAATGCATCCGCATACTGACCGGGAAGATTTTCAGTAATCAGAAACGGCGGCACGGGCCACTTATTCACTGCGGCGCGTACCTTGTCCCACTTCGTGTGGCCGCCCTTCGGGAAGATAAAGATCACGGGATGACCTTGATAGGTCAGATAAGCCGGATGTCCCGGAGCGTTGGGCGCCAGATAGTTCTTATAGAACATGTTGAAGTCGGCGATGGCTTCATCGGTCGCTCCGGCGTCATGGTTGGTCTCGTCATACATCATGGCCACCTTGAAGTTATGCTTTGCGGCGGCCTGCTGCATCAGGGAATAGCTTTTGTCGATGAACGGTTCGCGGTCTCCGTACCAGTCGATCACGAAACCGGAAATCCCCATCCCCTGGGCCTTCTCGATCTGGTTGTCGAGCACGTCGGTGTCGTGCGACGAATAGCCAACGGAAATGTGCTTGTTGAATCCAAACCATGCCTCATAGACGGCAAGCACCTCGGGAGATTTTCCCGTCGCCGTGTATTTAAGCCGCACATTTTCGTCCGGGCCGGAGCACGACCGAAGCAGAATCAGAAGCAACAACAGGGGAGCGCCAGCGTATCGAATCATAAAGACACTTTTTAGAAGCACTTAATTGTGTCTCGGGTTGGACAGGAATCCGCTCCGCGACTCCCGGCCACCTATTGATGGGCAGCCGCAAGGCATGAATTTTGCATCGGATGCAGTATCGGCGGCATGGGCCGCGCACGGAGCCTTTCCGCGGCAATTCCTGCCGGAGTTGCAGAACGGGCTTCACTCATCCCCGCTCGGTAGCTGGAGCCTTTAAAGTTGTTTAAACATCTGATTCACAAGCCGAACCGCCTGCAGGCCCGCATTGTCTCCGGAAGTGTTGTTTTGCTTTCCGGCTCGACTTTGGCCACCGCCATCAACTTCGCCTACAACATCGCGGTTGCTCGGTTTCTCGGCCCCGATGGATTCGGCCAGGCGACCGCCGTTTACACGATCCTTACCCTGCTGGCGTCGGTCACGCTTTCCTTCCAGATCATCTCCGCGAAAATTGTGGCGCAACAGCCTTCGCTGGAGGCAAAATCGGCGGGCTATCGCGGCTTTCAACGCGCCGCATGGGGATGCGGCGTTTTTGTCGCGTTGCTGATCCTTCTCTTTCGGCGCCCAATCGCCGATTATCTTAACCTGCCCAGCCCTCTCCTCATCGGGATCATCGCGATTGGGATCGCATTTTATATCCCGCTGGGCAGCCGCCGCGGCTACCTTCAGGGCGCGTATGGATTTCGCCGCCTGGCGACCAACCTTGTGATTGAAGGCGCGGTGAGGCTCGGCGGATCGCTTCTCCTCATCGGATTCGGGTTTGGCGTCACCGGAGTCATCGCCGCCAACTCCGCCGCCGTCGCGGTTGCCTATTTCGCCATTGTGCCGCACCTTGCGCCGCGTATTCCCAATCCCATCGCCTTTGTCCACGCCTTTCGGGAGATGACGCAGGCTTTGGTCTTTTTCGCCGGACAGGTGCTCATCAACAATTGCGACATCGTGCTGGTCAAGCACTTCTTTGAGTCGCGCGAGGCCGGACTCTATGCCGCTGTTGCCATGGTCGGCCGGGTAATCTTCACCTTTTCCCAATCGGTTGTCAACAGCATGTTCCCGCTGGTGGCGGGCAGCAGGGAAGAGGACCGGCGCGATTTCCGGGTGATCGCCACGGCGCTGCTGTTGGTGCTGGGCATCGGCTGCGCTATTGCTCTGGGGCTGCGCGTTACGCCCGAATGGGCTTGGACAACCTTCCTTGGATCAAGTTTCGAGATCGCGGGCCCGCATGGCCTCAGCTATCTGCTCGCGCTCTACGCCATCACCTCCGTCATCTACTCACTCAGCGCGGTGGTCATCACTTTTGAAATGTCCTACAAGATCGCAAACACCAGTTGGATTCAGCTTGCGTTTAGCGGTGTAGTCATCGGCGGAATCTGCCTGTTCCATTCCTCGCTGCGCGAGGTAATTCTGGTGCAGCTCGTTCTTATGGTGGTGCTGCTGGTGCTGGTGGCGCTGCCGTTCCTCATTACGTCGCTCACCGGCTCAGACGCCACAGAGCACGCGGGCACCTTCGGCCCGGCAAGATTAATTCGCGAAGTGTCGGAAGATGAAATCATTTCCGAATTTCTCAAGAGCGATTTTTATCGCCCCATTTTCCAGCAATACAAGGAGCATTTAGGCGGGATTGTCATGAATCCCAACCTGCGCGACCCCGCGGAAAACACCCGCCGCCGCGCCCTGTTCTTCATCCGACATCTTTCTCTCTGGAACGAGATTCCGGCGGACACCCGATGGTTCGAGATCGAGATGACAGAATCGCGTCTCGGCCAGATTCGGGTCTTTCCGAGAGCGCAATGGCGGCGGATCGGCAGGGGAAATTTCTGGATCACGGGGATTGCATCCCGCATTAACGACCTCCTGAATGCGCGCCCGGAATCGGACGACAGCAGTTTCCTTGCCAAGATCGCCGCCATACGAGACCGCTTTGTGAAGGATTCCGGGCCGCTGGGGTCCGTGATCCTGATCGGCGTGAACGCAAGTGGGCCGCTCACGCTTCTCGATGGAAACCACCGCCTCGTAGCGGCCATGCTGGCTTCCGGCAACAAGGTGCGGAATCTGCGCTTCCTGTGCGGGCTGTCGCCGCGAATGCGCGAGTGCTGCTGGCACAACACGAACCTGACCACGCTCTTCCACTACGGGAGAAACGTCGCGAAGAACGCGCTGGTTCGCCCCACTCTGGAACTTGAGAAGCTCTTGCTGCAGCCGGAGCCGCCGCGCGCGGATCCGTCCCCGCTGCCGCCCGAGGAACAAGACATTCAGAAAATGCAGGACGAAGGAGAGGAAAACATGATGATCTCATCGCGCAGGGTCATGGTGATGCGTCTGCCGGAAGCGCCCGGCGGCAAACAAGGGCGGCTGTTTCTTCGCGATTTGCAGACCCGCATGGATGCTGACCGACCGCGTGTGGTGCTCGACTGCTCCAGCGTTCTGCATCTGGATAAGGCCGCCGTCAACCTGCTGTTCTGCTGCCTTGAGGAAGCAATGAAGCGCAATGGCGACGTAAAGCTCGCAGCTCTGCCGCCGGGATCGGAAAACACGCTTGAGATCACCGGAGCGAGCCGCATCTTTGAGATATATGACACGGCGGCTGAGGCGGTCGACGGTTTCCGCCCCTGTCAGACCACTGCGCGTCCGTCGCCGGACATCCTCTCCGCCAGTCCCGGTGTCGAATCGGAGAGCGCTGCCTGAGGCAAGCAATGTTTGGAGGAAGACTATGAAAGTTCAAAGTTTCAATTTGCTGCGGAGTGTGGTTGCCGGCGCCCTGATCTTGCTGCTGCTGGCGCCCATCGCGCAGGCGGCGCCCCGGCAAACTGTTCCGGACCAGCAACCGCAAACAGAGCCGCAAACCGCACCCACGACCAGCGGCGATCTGCCCCAGGCCCCCGCGGCCCAGAACCAGACCAATGCTCAGAAGCCGGCGGACCAGCAGACCACTCCGGAGCCGCGTCCCGGCAACCCATCAGAACCCGTAGGCACCGCTGTCGCGCCCCTTGAGTCTCCGGTAGGCGCGGCGGTATCAAGGCCGACGGGAGCCGCCATTGCGCCCGCGAAGCAGAAGCGGCGGCACACGTTCATCATCCGACTCGGTTTGGTGGTGGGCGCGGCGGTCGCCATTGGCACGGTGGTGGCGCTCTCCAAGGCCAGCCCGAACCGCCCCAACCAATAAGGAACAAGGATGTCCGTGACCCACAAACAGAGTCAGCCAGTAACGGTGAGTTTCTCCGGCATGGATGGGGCCGGAAAGAGCACGCAGATTAAAGCCTTATGCAGCCGCGCGCGAGAGGCCGGGCTGATCGTGCGGGTGGTCCCGTTTTGGGATGAGGTCGCCCGCTTCACCAGCATCCGGGAGAAGTCCGGGCACGCGCTCTTCGGTGGAGACAAAGGCGTCGGTAGCCCGGACCGACCCATCGAGCGCCGCGACAAGAACGTGCGCAAGTGGTACATGAGCCTGGTCCGGCTCTTCATTTACTCCGCCGACGCGCTCTCGCTTCGCCTCGTGGTCGGGAAAGCAAAAGGGTCGGGTGCGGATTTCATCATCTTCGACCGCTATGCCTACGATGAATTGGCCAACCTGAACCTGCGGAATCCATTTTGGCGGCTCTACGCAAGGTTGATAATGAAGCTGGTGCCCCGGCCTGGCGTCAGCTATGTGCTGGACGCCGATCCCATCGCGGCGCGGGCGCGCAAGCCTGAGTATCCCATTAAGTTTCTCTATACCTGCCGCGAATCGTACCTGACGTTGAGTCGCCTGCTGGGCGGCATCACCGTCATCCCGCCAATGGCCGTCCGGGACGTGGAGCTAAGGGTGTTGGAGCACGTGCTGCGGATTGCGCCCCAGGTAGTGTCCGGCCCTATGAGTAGTGACCGCGTCGCGCAAACGCAACTGGGCGGGCAAAGCGCCCGCCCAGCCGCATCGTAATGACCAGACCTTTACCAGCGATATACGGTCAAGCTGCTGAGGTAAGCGTAGATGGTCCCTCCTGAGCCAAGACCATCCACCTGGAAATTGGTCAGCAGGGTTTTGCCCCATCCAAGCTTGTAGGCGGAAAACACTTTGCGGTTGATGTCCTGACGTTTGCCGTCAAGGTAGACCGTATAGTAGGTGACGTTGCCGCCATCATCGCGGGAATAACGGATCTGCACGTGGTGCCAGGTATTCCGCGTCCAGGCGCGTGGATTGCAATAGGCGCTGGTGTGGATCCATGCGCCGTGCGGGCTGGTTGTGGAACCGGTATTGGCGCTGACATCCCACGTATTGGAGTAGCCGTCGCACTGGAAGCCATAGATCACGGTGTTCCCGCTGGGAACCGTCTGATTCAGGTCTAGTTCCAGGTTCGCAAGATACTTGGCCGAATCTCCCAGATAAACCCAGCCGTCCCAGATAAAGTTCTTGGCGTAAGCGTCATCGTCAAAGGAGGCCGAATAGCGCTCGCCGGCATGGTTCCCGAATTTGGTAACAAAGGCGCGTGTTCCCCCGCTGCCGCGCGACGGGGAGCCGACCAGGCCCGTCGTGCCGCTTGCCCATCCCGAACCAGTGGCGCCGTCATGGTCCGCTCTCCAGTTGCTGAGCATCTGGATGGCGCTGACGCTCACCGCGTTGGAGGGCCTCCATGGCCCGCTGCTGCTGCTGCTGCTGCTCCCGGAAACCGAATTACTACTCACGGTCGTCACATTTACCTTGACGTCCGTCATGCAAACCGACCCGCTGTGTCCCCAAGACTTCACATGGATGGTATGAGTTCCACCCGAGGCGCTCACGCTGGTGTTGATCTTGTTGTTGTGCCACAGAGTGGTATGCGAACTATTGTCAATCGAATACCCGATGGCGCTGATCCATTGCCCGGAGCACCAACCCGCGTTGGCGGAAAGGTTAAAGGGCGAATTGACGGTCTCACCGTTGTAGGGGCTGCTTATAGTGACGCTCGCCATCGCGGGAGCGGCAACTGCCAGACACAGGAGGACGGAAAAAATAAACTTCATGCGGTCAGCCTTTCGAGCGTTGCGGGTTTAAGCCTGCGCAAAAACTCGTCCACCGCAAACCTGCCGGGCAGGAGTCGAGTAAGCGCCTTACTAATCAATGGGCTGATCTGAGCTTCAGAAACGTGCGCAGAACTCGACAACCTCTTCTGTAAGCCACTGGCGGGTTCCGGACGTACAATCTATCTCAACGGAACGCCAAAACCGAGGCTTTGGGAGTGAATGCGGCCTTTCGGAAAACCTCATTCGACTCGGCAGAAATGAATCAAGTAATTTTTAAGAATGATACACAACTTCTCCGCGAATAACAGCATCGACGTCAAAAAAAATCGAAAAAATTGAGGCACTTAGCTGGATTTCGGAAAAGAGGGCCCTAGTAAGTTTCTGAAATAAAAACGAATCCATTGTTCACCTTAGTACCCTTGCGGTGCAAGGAAAGTTAATACCCGAAGAGGCGAATTCGCATCTAAATACTCGTTTTGGGGCAATAAAAACGCGGGGAAGAGTTGGGTTGCTATGCGAATGAAGATGCTGAGGTTTGAAGCTGGTCTGCTGCTGCTAATCGTGGGTGGATTGCTGTCGCCGCTGGCTAGCGCCGCGACATGCACCACGCAGTCCAACATGACGGCGGCGGAACGCGCAAACCTGGTGAATGCGGCCCGCAATCTGGCTGGTGATGTCCAGGTGGGGAACGTGCAGGCGATGCAGGCGAAGACCATTCCTGCCGTGGCTTCGCAGTTCGGCGCGATTGCGGCGGCGGCGGAGCGGCTCAAGCCGGACCTGCTGGGCGCGACCATCACAGTCGATTCCATCTACGCGCTGGACGCCTCCAGCGAGCCGCAGGGTAGCCAGCAGACGGAGTTCTACTGCGGCACTCCGGTCGTGATGCTCACCTTCCACAATCTGCCTCCGGGCAAGTATGGGCTGGCCATCGTCCATGCCACGGGCGTGCAAAAGCCGCAGCAGATGGCGCTGATCCTCTCCGAGACCGGCCAGAACCAATGGATGCTGGCCGGATTCATCGCCCGCCCCATGGTCGAGGCCGGACACGACGGCATCTGGTACTGGCAGCAGGCCCGCCAGTACGCGCAAAAGAGCATGAACTGGAACGCCTGGTTTTACTATCAGACGGCGGCGTATTTGTTGAACCCGGCGCAGTTCCTTTCCAGCCCCAACTTCCAGAAGCTCCAGCACGAAATGGACCAGGCAAAGCCCGCCGGGCTGCCCGGAGCAAAGCCTCTGATGCTGAACGCGAACGGCTCGATGTTCGAGAT
>DASTXK010000327.1:0-11548 GCA_035765555.1 Acidobacteriaceae bacterium | reverse complement strand
GCGAAGCCGCTGCCGCCGTTTCCGCCGCCAACTCATCCGCCCCGCCTTCCTTCCGCCACAAATAGTCTTCGTAATTGCCGGGATAGACGTGGACCTTGCCGCCTTCCAACTCGAACACCCGCGTCGGCAGCCGGTCCAGAAAGTAGCGGTCGTGCGAAACAAAAATCACCGTCCCGGTAAAGTTCTTGATCGCCTCCAGCAGCACGTCCTTGGCTCGCAAATCGAGATGGTTCGTCGGCTCGTCCAGCAGCAGGAAATTCGCCGGGCTCACCAGAATCCGCGCCAGCGCGTAGCGGTTCCGCTCTCCGCCGGAAAGCACGCCCAGCGGCTTGTACACGTCGTCGCCCGAAAACAGAAAACATCCCAGCAGGCTCCGCAACTCCGTCTCCGCAACCTTCGGAGCAGTCCTTCCAATGTCGTCCAGCATCCGCGCCTGCGGGTCCAGCACCTTATATTGGTCCTGCGCGAAGTACTCCGCCAGCACGTTATGCCCCAGCTTCAGCACGCCGCCCGACGGCGTGTCCTGGCCTGAGAGCAGTCGCACCAGCGTTGATTTGCCTGCGCCGTTCAGCCCCACCAGCGCGATGCGGTCGCCGCGCTCAATCGTAAAGCTCACGTCATCCAGCACCAGCTTCGGCCCATAGCTTTTCGAGAGGCCCGCAACCTCCACCACCGTCCGCCCCGAGGCCGGAGGCTGAGGAAACGTGAAGTGAATTTCCGCTTCTTCCTCCGGAATCTCGATCCGCTCAATCTTCTCCAGTTCCTTGATGCGGCTCTGCACCTGCTTGGCCTTGGTCGCCTGGTAGCGGAAGCGGTTGATGAACGCCTCCAGCCGCTCGATATGTTCCTTCTGGTTGCGATACGCCGCCTCAAGCTGCCCGCGCCGCTCCGCCTTCTGCTGCAAATGCTTTTCGTAGTTGCCGTGGTAAACGTGCAGCCTCTTGTTCCAGATCTCGACGACCTTATCCACCGTCACATCCAGAAAATACCGGTCGTGCGAGGTCAAAATATACCCATGCGGATAGGTCCGCAGATACTCCTCAAACCAGTTCCGCGCTTCAATGTCCAGATGGTTCGTCGGTTCGTCCAGCAGCAGCAGGTTCGGCTTTTGCAGCAGCAGCTTTCCCAGCGCAATTCGCATCTGCCAGCCGCCGGAAAACTCCTCCGTCCGCCGCTCCCAGTCCTCTTTGGAAAATCCCAACCCGGTCAGCACCGCGCCCACCTGCGCGTCCAGCGCGTAGCCGTCGTGCGCCCGAAACCGCTGGTCGATATACGAGAACCGGTCCGCCGCCGCCGCATACTCCGCGCTCTCCGGATCAAGCTCCGACAGCGCGCCTCCAAGCGTCTCCATCTCTTTTTCGAGCCCCAGCAGCTCGTCAAAAACCGAGAGGCACTCCTCGAAGACCGTCCGCCCCTCCAGCGCCAGCCCGTATTGCGGCAAATAGCCAATCGTCATGCCGCGCGTGCGCAGCGCCTCGCCGTAGTCCAGCCCGTCCAGTCCGGCCAGCACCCGCAGCAGGCTCGTCTTGCCCGTGCCGTTCGCGCCAACGAGCGCCGTGCGCTCGTCCGGAGTAATCAGCCAATCCACATTTTCAAAAAGGAGTTTGGGGCCAAACCGCTTGCCGGCCCCCGCAAGTTGCAGCATGGTTCTATTTTAGCGGGCCGACCATTCCAGCTTAGAAAGTTCCGGGTGCCCTATCCATTGCGCGTTGTGTGCGCAATGGGTGGGAGGCAAACACCCAACGCAATCCTCAAATTCCGCTTCTAACCAGCGGGAGCAGCCGCCGTTACGCCGCTCGCCGAAAGCAGGGAAGGGAATGGCGCACCCGACCGATTCCGACCTTCACGCCCCCGCCAAACCAGGCCGCCCACGATGGGTACACATCATCGCTTGGGTCGGCATTTTCGCGGCCCTCTTCTTCGTCGGACTCTTCATCACCTTCGCCATCTACTTCCACCGCGCCGAGCCTATCCTCAAGCAGCGTGTCATCAGGACCCTCTCCACCCGCTACGACAGCCGCGTCGAGCTCGCCACCTTCAACGTCTCCGTGCTTGAAGGCTTTGAAGTCACCGGCACCGGCCTCGAGCTCTACCCCAATCAACTTCAAATGACCGAGCCGCTCATCTCCGTCGATAAATTCACCTTCCGCACCGCCTGGCGCGACCTGCTGCACCTGCCCATGCACATCCATCTTGTCCGCATTCACGGACTCGACATCCACGTGCCACCCAAACCGCAGCGCGGCAACATCCCCAGCCCCAACCCCGGCGGCTCATCCAGCGGCGGCGGGATCCAGATCATCGTCGATCAGCTTGAAATCGACCGCGCCTCGCTCGTCCTCGGCACCAACAAGCCGGGCAAGGTCCCGCTCACTTTTCAAATCAGCCAAATCGAGATGCGCGCCCTTGGCGCGGGACACCCCATGCGCTTTCACGCCACGCTCATCAATCCCAAGCCCATCGGCAACATTGACTCGCGCGGCTTCTTCGGCCCCTTCAACGAGCACGATCCCGGCAGCACTCCCGTCAGCGGGACCTACAAATTCACTCACGCCGACCTCAACTCCATCAGGGGAATCAGCGGCATTCTCTCTTCCGTGGGACGCTACGAAGGCACGCTCAACAACATCAACGTCGACGGCGAAACCGACACACCCAACTTCTCGCTCGACACCGCCGACCACCCCATGCCGCTCCACACCAAATTCCACGCCGTCGTCGACGGCACCAATGGCGACACGCGCCTCGATCCTGTCAACGCCACCCTCCTGCACTCCCGCATCATTGCTCGCGGAGACGTGCTTTCCGTCCCCCACCAGGGACACCACATTACACTCGACGTTACGGTCGTATCGGGCCGACTCGAAGACATGCTCGCTCTGGCCGTCAAAACCGAGCCGCCCGTCATGACCGGCGGCATCACGCTCCACACCAAATTCGATCTGCCTCCCGGCCCGGATTCCGTCACCCAAAAGCTGCGCCTCAGGGGCGGCTTCCACATCTCCGGCGCGCGCTTCACCGACCCCAAAACTCAGGACAAAATTGACGAACTGAGCCTGCGCGGCCAGGGCGAGCCTGAAGAAGCCAAACAGGACGCCGCTCACACCATCAACGCCAACGTCCAGTCCGACCTCAGGGGCAACTTCGTTCTCCGCGACAGCCGCCTCGCCATCAACGGCCTCCACTTTATCGTCCCCGGAGCAAACATCTCCCTGAACGGCGTCTATACCCTCGATGGAAACCAAATTGACTTTCGCGGCACCGCGCGCCTTAAAGCCAAACTGTCGCAGATGGTCACTGGATGGAAGTCGCTTCTGCTGAAGCCTGTCGACCCCTTCTTCTCAAAAAACGGAGCGGGCACCGAGGTCCCCATCTCGATCACCGGCACCCGCGACGACGTCCACTTCGGCCTCGACTACTTCAACAGCAGCGACAAAAAATAACGTGTCAAAGCTCCGCCTTCGTAACTTGGCCTTTTTGAAGGGGACGGGCTTTAGCCCGTCCGTTAAGCGTTCTAAATTCGTGGGGCTTCAGCCCCTGAGGGATGCCTTTTTTCCCGCCGCCAACTGTAAGATTCCCCCGCCTCCCGCGTCAGCACAGGCAGAAGGAAAGGAGATTCCAACCATGAATCAGAAAACCGACGCCGCCACCCCAACCCAAACCTGTTCCTGCGCGCCCAGCGCCTGCCGCTGCGGAAAAGGACGCTGCTTCTGCCCGCCGCCCTGCCCCTGCACCGACTGCGACTGCGCCACAACCACCCACGCCCAGCACGCATAACATGAAAGCAACACAATCCGGGTGCCCCATCCTTTGCGCGGCACCCGGGGTCCCCGCGAACAGGTCTTCGTTCGTGGGGTGGTATTTTGCGCAAAGGGTGGGTTGAAAAAGCTCGGCTTGTACAGGGCACGGCTTTATAGCTTTTTTGCAGGGGACGGGCTTTAGCCCGTCCGTTAACTTATTTCCGAAATCAATGGGGCTTTAGCCCCTGAGGGGATGTTCTTTTCAATCCGGCCCCATCACCATGACCTCACAAACTTCGCCCACATCCCGAGACACCGTTGCCGGTCTCGCCGGCCAGCACATTCGCTTCCTGCAGTTTCTGCGCAACCGCGTCGACGGCCCAGCCGCCGAGGACATCCTCCAGGCCGCCTACCTCAAGGCCATCGAGCGCGGCTCGCAACTGCGTCAGTCGGAAAGCTCCGTCGCCTGGTTCTACCGCATTCTCCGCAACGCCATCGCCGACCACTACCGCCGTCAGGCCTCCGACACCCGCGCCATGGACACCTGGGCCGCCGAGTGGAAAGAAGGTTACGAACCGGAGATACAGCCCGAGGTCTGCGCCTGCGTCAGCGAAGCCGTGCAGTCCCTCAAGCCCGAGTACCGCGCCGCCATCGAGCAGGTCGATCTCGGCGGAGAGTCGGTTGAGTCCTTCGCCCGCGCGCAACACACCACGGCGAATAACGCCAGCGTGCGCCTGCACCGTGCGCGCAAAGCCGTCGCCAAACAACTCACCGCCATCTGCGGAACCTGCGCCACCCACCACTGCATCGACTGCACCTGCAAGGGCTAAAAAAATTTGGGTGCCCCACGTCTCGATTTTGAGACGTGGGAAATTACAGGTACCCATGTCCCGCGGAGATATGGAATCGCGGAGGGTGCCCCATTCAAGCCCTCTTTTGGCTTGAGTGGGGAAAAACAATCAACCCTCTCGTGATGTCATTCTGGGCGCAGCGAAGAATCCGCGGTTCGTTTCAATCCAGCAATGATTCGGGTGCCCCACATCTCGTGGAGATGTGGGAAGCAATTTCCCTGTCCCCTTTACCCTGGCTCCTTTCCCCTCTCCCCTTTACCCTTATCCCGTGCCGGGTGCCCCATCCTTCGCGCGTCGTTTGGCGCGAAGGGTGGGATTGAAATCCCTTCCCCTTTACGCTGATCCCTTTCCCCTAAAAACTTGTCAACCCCTCCAGCCCCTTAACTCTCCACAATCCAGCAACTTACCTCATGCATGGAATTCCTCCGGAATTGGTAAAATAGAAATAGAGAGAAAATGAAGAACAGGCGCAGCTGCGAGGCCGCGCCTTTCGCTTTTCGGGAGGCTGCTGTCGATCAAGAAAATAACTCCTGCCTTTTCTATATTTTGCAACCTCTGCCTTTGTTTTCTATATTTTATGAGCGTCGAACAAATTCCGTTTGGGCTCAAGCGGCATAAATTATTGAAAAAGGCTGACTTAGCCGCAACTCATTGATATAGGCTGACATGCGGCTTCGGTCTGCCTGTAAGTCGTACAAAACAAAGGAGAGTGGGGAAAATTTGGTGCGGGAGTTTTGAGGCTTATTTCACGAACTTCGGCCCACGCGAACCCGGCGCCCACGCATCGTACTCCGCCGCGAACCGCATCCGGCTGGCCGTCGGAGGATGGCTGTAGGTCCAGAACACGATGAAAGGATTCGGATCGGGCAGGTCGAGCCACAGTTCTCCGAGCCGCTGGAACGACTCGGCCATGGTCGACTGCGGATTGGGAACGAGGCCGTGAATGACCTCCTGCCCATAAACATCGGCCTGGTGCTCGATATGGCGGCTGAAGGCGTTCCCCACCGGATCGGCGAGGAAGCTCAGCACCGTCACCACCAGCAGCAGCGCGCCGAGCGAAGACCAGTCCGCCACCGACGGGATGCGCCACTTGCCGCCCCGGCGGCGCACCAGCCAGGTGAACAGTAGGTAGGCGAACCAGAAGAAGGCCAACATGACGGCCACGGAGAAGGCCATGCCCTTCTGGATATGGTGCAGGACGTAGTGCCCCTGCTCATGTCCGTAGATCGCAAGTATCTCATCCAGCGGCACTTTCCGGATCGTCGTGTCCCACACCACGATCCGCTTCGAGGCCCCGAAGCCGGTCACATAGGCGTTCGGCCCCGTTACCTTGGCGCTTGCGTCCATCACGAACATCCGGCTGGGCGGAATGTCGAGCCCTCCGCGCGCCGCCACCTTCTCAAGTTGTTGAACCAGCGCAGGATCCACCTTCTCCAGCGGCGAGAAGTGGTTGAACATCGGGTCAATCACGATAGGGATCAGGAAGACCGCCACGACCTCAACGGGCAGGCAGATTACCCAGAACCACAGCCACCACCGTCGCGGCGAATGCCGAATCAGCGCATAAAGGACAGATAACGCTATGGTTCCAAAGATTATGGTCAGCGCCGCCGACTTGCCCACGTCGCCCCACCACATTGCCCACGGCTCAACCGAAAGCCCATAACGCAGGTTTACCGTATGCATGTAGAGCGAGACCGGCAGGCCAATCAGTACCAACGCCACCAGCCAGATCGGCGCGACCACCAGCCCTTGAATCCAGGCCTTTCGGCTGGCCTTCGCCGCAAGGTCCCGAATGGCTGGCCCAAGCCGGAACCGGACCAGTATCCACAGGACGAAGATCGTCCACGCGGTCCCTCCGAAGTAGGCGAGGTTCCGGGCATGGGCGAGCGCAATAGCCTTGGCAAGCTTGTCTGGGGGGAGCGAGTAGACGGCGTGGACCGCGGCCTGAAGCATTTGGCCTCTGGAAGCATTCGAGGCGAGCCTAAGCCCGCCCCAAATGGTGTATCTCCATGTAACGTATTAAACTGCGTGCGTCATTAGAGAGGCTGGACGTCCGATGCCTGCCAGCCCTTCGGCCCCTTCACAACGTTGAATTGCACGGCCTGACCTTCCTGCAAGCTCTTGAAGCCACTCGAAGAAATGGCAGAGTAATGCACGAAGACATCTTCACCATTCTGGCGGGAGATGAAGCCGAACCCTTTTGCGTCGTTAAACCACTTCACAGTACCTTGTTCCATTGTGTTGCTGTTTCCTGTTCTGAATTGCTTCTGATTTGCGCTGGAAGGAAACGGAGTCTTGCAATCACAAGAACTGCTGGAATCCGGTTCGGACCTAACGCGGGATTAGTCTACCAGAAGAATTGCCACCCCGATCACGGAAGTTCTTGATTTTTTTGCGAATAAGTCTCCCATTCCGGAGCCTCTTCCCGAAGCTGCCGGAAGGCCGAGTGTACAAACGACCCCAGATACCACCCGTCGAGGAACTTATAAGGCGTTTCGCCGGTCGTGTAATGCCCGCAGGGCAGCACCTTGGAGACGAAGTCCACACCGAGTTCGCTGAAGCTGCGCAGCACCTCCAGCGAGTATCGCTCAAGGAAACTGAGGTCGTAGCGCGCATGGACCACCAGCACCTTTTTCGGAAGGGCGGCGAAGCGGCGCATGTAGCTGACTGGACTCACCGCGGCGAACGCCTTGCGCAGCCGTTCCTGGGTGAGCCCCGCGTCTTGAAACGCCTGGCGAATGTGCCGCGTGCTCTGGCCTGTCCACACTACGTCGCCAAAGGCGGTCGAAGCGTGATTAAAGGCGTTGACCTCAATCCGCGCGTCATGCGCGCTGGCAATGAAGGCATAGCACGATCCGAGGCTGGTGCCCAGGATCCCAAATTGCTCATACCCCTGCGCTTCCAGCCAATCCAGGCAGCAGCGAATGTCCAGCACCGCCTGTCGACACGCCGCAATGTTGCGGCCGATATTGGAGCTTACCGCATAATCGGACCGCTCCAGTTCGGCGGGCCGCCGGGCGTCGTGGTAAGGCATGCTGAGCCGCAGCGCGGAGACGCCAAAGCGATTGAAGAGCGAACACAGCACGTTATGGCTGAAGGCGTCCGCGTTCCACTGCGGCATCACGATGATGGCCTGCTTCGGCTCTCCCGGCGCCGGGAACCAGCGCGCGTTCACGCGGTCATTTTCGGGATATCCAGTCCGCACCGGCGAGGTGAAACGCAGAAATTTGGCCGGCTTGAGCAAACCGGCGGCGGCCTTGCGCTTTAGCTCCGCGTCTCGGCGCAGCGTCTCCGGACGCACATTGGTCGGGAATAGCTGCGGAGCGCGCTCCTCCAGGACAAAATCCGAAGGCCGCTCGCAGGCAAAAAACTCATCGCTCTGCTCGACGATGGCTTCGTTTAGCGCCAGCATCGCCTCTTCTTCATTTGCGGCATTGGCCAGCGTTCCTTCAAGCCCCGCGCTGGCGATGAAGTCCTGAAGGCAGTCGAAACCCCACTCGACCGGCCGCACTACGCGATTTTCGTCGCGCGTGGTTAGCGCCGTTTCCCAGCGATACATCCAGCGCGCGTATAAACCTCGTCTCATCGTCACGCGTTAATCCACCTCCACGCGGGGCACGCGCGCGCTGATGTTGCACAGAATTTCATATGGAATGGTCCCAACAAGGTCGGCATGGTCATAGGCTGTGATCGTTTCTGCTCCTTGCGAGCCGATCAGCACAGCTTCGTCGCCGATCTCCACGCCCGGAATATCGGTCACGTCCACAATGGTCACGTCCATCGAGACGCGGCCCGCGATGGGTGCGCGCTGCCCGCGCAGCAGCACCTCGCCGCGGCCTGAAAGCAACCGGTTCAGCCCGTCGGCGTAGCCCACAGGCAGCAGTGCCAGCCGGGTGCGGCGCGTTGCGCAAAAACCCGCGCAGTATCCGGCCACTTCTCCCGGCTCAATGGTGCGCAGCGAGACCACGCGCGACTTCCACGTCAGCACGGGCTGAAGCTGGCCTTCAAAATCCGGGTTATCGCCGCCTGTGAATCGCGGAGCGTATCCATATAAACTGAGGCCCGGACGCAACATGGCCCTGGCGCCATATTTCGCGGCCAGTTCAACCAGCGCGGCCGGTCCCGGAAACAGCAGCGAGGTCGAGTTGCCCGCATGAATCCAGCGGGGCCGCAATCCTCGCGCAAAAATTATGTCCACAGCAGTTGCGAAGCGCGCAAGCTGCTCCCCGGTTGCCGGGCTGTCCAAAACCTCCGGCGAGTGGAAATGCGTCAGCACGCCGTCAAGCCGCAGCCAGGGAGTCGTCTGCAATTGGTCCAGCAGCGCGGGAAGCGCCGCAGGCTGCACGCCCTGGCGCGACATTCCGGTGTCAATTTCGAGGTGGATCGCCATCTGCTTGCCGGGCCGCGCAGCCTCGATCAGGTGCGTCGGTTCCCATACAACAGGGGTCAGATGATGCGCCAGCGCCGCGTCCGCTTCACCGGGCCAAACGCCGGACAACGCGAGTATGTCGACCTCCGGACAGACCGCGCGAACCGCTGCGGCTTCTTCAATGCAGGTCACAGCGAGCCACCGCGCGCCGTCGGCGGCCAGCACGCGCGAACAGGCCGCAGTGCCGTGGCCGTATCCGTTGCCCTTGACCACGGGCATCAGTTCGGCCTGCCCGATCCGCTCGCGCAGCAGACGAAAATTATGGAGCAGCTTGGAGCGGGAAATCTCCGCCCACACAGGACGATTCATCAGAACAGGGATCTCTTTTTATGGGACTTTTTCCCTTCGATGGCCGACTGCGGAAGCGCAGTCCGCTGCGACTGCACGCATTTCCACACGCCGCGCGCGCGCTGATAGACGTGGGTGAAGACACCTTGCTCCGCGCGCTCAACTCCGTTCAGCTTGGTGGTCTCCGCGTAGGTCCCATTCACAATGGCGACGTCTTCAATGATGCGAACATTGTCCACCTTCTGCCGCATGGTCTGCGCGCGGGACACGCCGTTCTCAAACATCGCGGCCACCACCTGATTGCGGCTGCCGATGTCACCTGTCGAGGAAATATCGACAAAGTTGGGATCCAGGATCGTTTCCAGCGTGAATTGGTCCTGGTTCACCAGAGCCGTGCTCCACTGGTCTTCAATCTTCTGGAATGCGGCAACCTGCGAATCGTTTTGGTTGTCCTGCTGCGCGAGCGCGGGGGAAACGAGGGCGGCCGCGACAAGCAACACCACGGCAACCGGAAAAGCAATCTTCCGTTGTATCTTCAAGGCTGAAAACCTCTTTGAGCCATCATAAACGGGGGCGCGGAATCAATGGCCCGTTTCGCACAGAATGGCCAAGTTTTCAAAAGGATTCGGAGCGGGAATTCCAGCCTAAACTAGAGCCTATGGCCACTCCGACGGACATTTCCTTTGAGCGCGGACTCCCCGCCTCCATCGAATCCGAGCGCCTGATTCTGGGCGCGATCATGCTCGACAACCACGCTTACAACGAGGCGGCGGAGAAGCTGCGCGCCGAGGACTTCGCGCTGGACTCGCACCAGCGCGTCTTTGCCCGCATGGCCGACCTCATTGATGCGGGCCGCGCCGTCGATATCGTCACTCTGACCGAAGAGTTGGCTCGCCGCAAAGAGGTCGAGGCCATCGGCGGCGTCGCTTATCTCGCATCACTGATTGAGGGCCTGCCTCACCGGTTGTCCATTGAGGACTACGTCCGCATCGTTAAGGACAAGTCGCTGCTGCGGCAGCTCATCCGTATCTGCTCGGACTCCATCACTCGCGCCATCGATCAGAGCGAGGGCGCCATCGACGTCCTGAACACCGCCGAGACCAATCTGCTTGAGGTCACGGAGAAGGGGATCACCAACGGCTTTGCCGGCATTCCGGAAATCGTCCGCGACTCCTTCGGCTCCATCGACAATCTTTACAAGCAGGGCAGGGAAGTCACCGGGCTGGCGACGCACTTTGACGAGTTCGACCGCATGACCAGCGGCTTGCAGAACTCGGAGCTTGTCATCATCGCGGCGCGGCCTTCGATGGGCAAAACCGCATGGGCCATCAACATCGCGCAGAACGCCGCAGTTCGTGGAGGCAAAACCGTCGCCGTGTTTTCGCTCGAAATGAGCAAGGAGTCGCTGCTGCGCCGCATGTTGGCGTCAGAGGCGCTGGTGGACTCGCAGAAAATCCAGAAGGGCTTTCTTGGCCGCGACGACCACGAGAAGCTTACGGCGGCGCTTGAGCGGCTGGTGGAAGCGCAAATCTACATCGACGACACGCCCGGCATCTCGCTGACCGAAATGCGCGCCAAAGCCCGCCGCCTGCGCCAGATTCGCGGCGGTCTCGACCTCATCGTGATCGACTACCTCCAACTGATGAGCGGCAGCACGGGCGGCCCCGGCCAGAAGCGTTACGAAAACCGCACCCAGGAAGTCTCGTCAATTTCGCGCGGGCTGAAAGCTTTGGCTAAAGAACTGAACGTTCCGGTCATCGCCCTGTCGCAGCTCTCGCGCGCCAGCGAGCAGCGCGGCGGAGACAAGAAGCCCATGCTCTCCGATTTGCGCGAATCAGGCTCTATCGAGCAGGACGCCGACGTTGTGGCCTTCATCCACCGCGAGAGCTACTACAACCGCGACGAAAACGGCCAGCCCGATCCCGACACGGCGAACAAGGCCGAGATCATCATTGCCAAGCAGCGCAACGGCCCGACCGGCTCAGTGCATCTGGCCTATCTCTCCAAATGCACGCGGTTCGAGAACCTCTCCTATGGCGATGGCGGAGATTATTGATCCAAGGTGATTTGTCCTGAGCCGATCTCGCGATAGACGCTTTTCTTTGCTGATCCGGTCAATCTAAGCGGGAGCGGCCACTCAAGCCAGCGCAAGAATGCGCGAAGCGCGTTTGCCCGTGCGGCCAGCACTGGCGCGCATCTCACTGATCGGCGATGATGGTTGGCATGGCTACCATGAT
>DASTXK010000326.1:0-3745 GCA_035765555.1 Acidobacteriaceae bacterium | reverse complement strand
CTCCATCATGGCCTCGGCCTTGCGTGGGTCCTGGTTGGGGTCGTGCAGCTTCATAATTTTCATGTAGCTGCACAGGTCGTACTTCAGAAAATCCACGCCCCAACTGGCATAGGTGTTGGCGTCCTGCTGCTCGTGGCCGTAGCTGCCCTCGTATCCGGCGCAGGTTTTGGGACCGGGGGAGGAATAGATGCCAAGCTTCAGCCCTTTCGAGTGGACATAATCCGAGAGCGCCTTCATGTCCGGAAATTTGCTGTTGGGATGGATATTGCCCTGCGCGTCGCGCTTGCCTTCCCACGAATCGTCAATGTTGATGTAGATGTAGCCCGCGTCGCGCATTCCGCTGGCCACCATAGCATCGGCGGCGGCGCGCACGTCGGCGTCCGTGACCTTGGTGGCGAAGTGGTTCCAACTGTTCCAGCCCATGGGCGGCGTGGCGGCAAGCTTCGCGGACTGCGCGCTGGCGGCCGGATAGGCGATGAACACGACGGCAACCGCAAACAGCGCGGCGAAGTGACGAATACGCATTGGTCTTCCTTTTTGGTTCAAATGTACACTCATGCCCGCTCGATCCATGCTCCCACGATCCGTGCCACCTCTTCGAGGAACTCGCGGTCGAAGTGCGAGAATGCGGCGGGGTTGTGGCTGTCAATATCGATTTCGCCCACGACGGCCCCATGTGCGCGAATGGGAACGACAATCTCCGACCGAGTGCTGATGGAGCAGGAGAGATAGCGCGGGTCGGCGTTTACGTCGTCCACCACGACCGTTTCTCCCGACGCTGCCGCGGCCCCGCAGATGCCCTCGTTGAGGGGAATGCGGACGTGCGGCGTGGGGTCGCCCACATACGGGCCGACCACAAGCGTATGCGGATCGGCAGGATCAACCATGTAGAAGCCCGTCCAATTGCAGTAAGGCAGCCGCCGGGCGATGGCCTCGGCAATGGACTGCTGAAGGGCGCACAGCGAAAGCGCGCCCGAGGCGATTTGCCTGATTTCGGCGAGAAGCTCCGGCATGGCCGCTGCGGGGGTGTCCATCGTGGTTTTATTATCTCCCGCTGCAAAGATGAGCGGCGCACCGTATTTTATTTTGTATACAATTGTCTGAATTCCAGAATCCCAAGCAGGAGGTCCGAGGGGACCGTGAAGCAGGAGAATCAGGCCGCGAGCGGCGAACAGGCGCAGGCGGAGTTTAAACCGGGGCTGGGGCTGTTCGACTCCGTGATGATCGTGGCCGGCATCATGATCGGCTCGGGCATCTTTATTGTGTCCGCGCAGATGTCGCGCCAGATCGGCAGCGCCGGATGGCTGCTGGTCGCCTGGGTCATCACCGGCGTGCTCACCATCTGCGGCGCGCTCACCTACGGCGAACTGGCCGCCATGATTCCCCGCGCCGGCGGCATGTACGTGTATCTGCGCGAGGCCTTCTCGCCCATGTGGGGCTTCCTCTACGGCTGGACGCTGTGGACCGTGATCCAGACGGGCAGCATTGCGGCAGTGGCCATTGCGTTCGCGCGCTTCAGCGGAGTCCTGTTCCCCAAAATTTCGGAGTCGGGCTACATCATCGCTCCGGTGCATATTTCCAGCCACTACGCTTTTTCGCTTTCGACGGCGCAGGCGCTGGCCATCGCGATTATCGTGCTGCTCACGCTCACCAACTGCCGCGGACTGAACTACGGCAAGATTGTTCAGAACACCTTCACCGTTGCGAAGATCGGCGCGCTGCTGGCGCTGATTGTGCTGGGCCTAGCGTTCGGGGCGAACTGGAGCGCCGTCCACGCGAATTTTCATCACATGTGGGCGACGGCCCCCAGCGTTTCGCTGGCGTCCGGCCTGACGGCGATGACCGCCGCCGGGCTGTTTGTGGCCATCTGCATTTCGCAGACCGGCTCGCTGTTTTCCGCCGATTCCTGGCACAACATCACGTTTGTGGCCCCCGAGGTCAAGCGTCCGCACAGGACGCTGCCGCTTGCGCTGCTCATCGGAACCGGGCTGGTCATCGTTCTCTACCTGCTCGCGAACGTAGCGTATCTGGTCACGCTGCCCCTGCCGGCCATGCAGACCGTGAAGGACGACCGGCTGGCTACGGCGGTCCTGAGCGTGGTGTTCCCGCGCTTCGGGGCTGGACTGATGGCCGCCGCCATCATGATTTCAACCTTCGGCTGCGTCAACGCACTCACGCTGGCCGGCGCGCGTGCCTCCTACGCCATGGCCAAAGATCGGCTGTTCTTCGGCATGGCGAAGCGGCTCAACAAGGCGCAGGTCCCGGGATGGGCGCTGCTGTTGCAAGGCGGATGGGCGGTGCTGTTGGTGCTTCCGCGCACCTACAATCCTGCGACGGGACAATACGGAAACCTCTACAGCAACCTGCTGGATTTTGTGATTTCCGCCGAGCTGATCTTTTACATCCTCACCATCGCCAGCGTCTTCCGCTTCCGCAGGACGCGGCCCCACGCCGAGCGCCCCTACCGCACCTGGGGATACCCGGTCGTTCCGGCGATCTATATCCTCGGCGCCGCCACCATCCTTACCGTGCTGTTCATCTACAACCCGACGACGACCTGGCCGGGAGTCGCCATCGTGGCGATTGGAGTGCCGGTGTACTTCCTCATTCGCCCGCGCAAAGGCAGCGACGGGACAACGGAAGAGACGCCGGTGACGGCGGAGGCGAACCAGTGAAGCGCTATTTCTTCACTGGCCCTGTCGTTGTCTTTCCATTCACCATGCGCTGAATGCCCAGCGGATTGGTGTCGCGCAGTTCCTCGGGAAGCGCCGACTCAGGCAGTCCCTGATAGCAGACCGGGCGCGCGAAGCGGAAAATCGCCATGCTGCCGACTGAAGTAAACCGGCTGTCGGACGTGGACGGATATGGGCCGCCATGCACCATGGCGTGCGAGACTTCAACGCCGGTCGGATAGCCGTTGAAGATGATGCGTCCCGCCTTGCGTTCGAGGATCTGGATGAGGTCGCGATACTCGACGAGGTCTTCCGGATTGCCGATCACGGTTGCGGTCAAGTGCCCGTCAAGCGCTTCGGCGGCCTCAAGGATCGCCGCGCGTTCCTGGTAACGAATAATGAGCGATGAAGGCCCGAAGAGTTCGTGGCTCAACTCGGGGCTTTTCAGAAAATCATCGATTTGTGTTTCGAGCAGTGCGGCAGAGGTCCCGGACGCATTCGAGGCCTCGCTGGTTTTGATGTCGCTTCGGCCGCTTCGCTCGCGGATGGACTTCTGGTATCCGGCGGCGATTCCCGGCGTGAGCAGCGTAAACGCGCTGCTGTTTGACGTAAGGCCGCGCAGCTCGGAGAGGAAGCCTTCCGACTCCTGCTGTTCGGGCAGGAAGACGAGGCCGGGTTTGGTGCACATTTGTCCCGCGCTCGCGGTGAAGGAGTTGAAGAGGCCGCCGGCGATCTGCTTTCCGCGCTCGCGCAGCGCGGACGGCAGCACGAAGACCGGATTGGTGCTGCTCATTTCCGTGAAGCATGGAATGGGCCGGGGACGCGCCGCGGCAAGATCCATGAGCGCGCGACCAGCGGCCAGCGAGCCGGTAAAGCCGACGGCGCAGATGGCCGGATGCTGCACGAGCGCCTTGCCAACTTCGATTCCGGAGTCAAAGAGCAGTGAGAAAACTCCAGCCGGAAGGCCGCACTCCTGCGCGCTGGCCGCGATGACGCGCGCCGAGATTTCGCTGGTGCCGGGATGCGCCGGATGGGCCTTGACCACGACGGGATTTCCGGCGGCGAGGGCCGAG
>DASTXK010000325.1:0-20507 GCA_035765555.1 Acidobacteriaceae bacterium | reverse complement strand
CGCACGATTTGTTCCCCACTCAAGCCAAAAGAGGGCTTGAATGGGGCGTTCAGAGGTCAGGAAGACAACGCGCGGAATGACTAAAATTCTGTTCCCCACTCAAGCCAACACCGGGCTTGAATGGGGCACCCGCCGCATTTGTTTTCCCACCCTTCGCCCCACGAACGAAGACCTGTTCGCACCGGCCCCGGTTGCGTGCGAAGGATGGGGCACCCGGAGGTTTATTACTTTTAAGTAGTGAGCAGATGGATGAGTTGGTAGTAGAAGTCAAGACCGCGGTCGAATGATTTGACGGGAAGGCGTTCGTCGCGGGCGTGGGCGCGAATGTCATTGGTTTCGAGGGCGATGCCCGAGATTCCGTAGGAGGGCATACCGGCGGCCATGGTGTAGATGCTGTCCGAAGCTCCGGTGGCCATGGTGGGGATGACGGGAGTGCCCGGCCACATCTTCGCCGAGACCGACTCAACGGCCGTCATGACTTCCGGATTCAGCGGCGCGGGGGAAATCTGCTTCTTGCCAGGTGCGGTGGCGGAGACGTGTCCGGCGCTGTCCACGTAGCCGACGGCGACCTTTGGATCGGCGATGGCGCTGACTAGCTGCTGGCGAATCTGCTCCAGTGTGTATCCGGGCAGGATGCGGCAGTTGACGATGGCGGCGGCATGCTGCGGCAGCGCGTTGTTGGCCAGACCCGCGTTGAAGCGCGTGGCGACGCAGGTGGTGTGCATCATGGCGTTCCACTCCGGATTTTTGGAGAGCCGCGCGATGGCCGCCGGGGCGGGATTGGGTTTGAGGATGGCCTTCATATCGGCCGCGTTCTGGGCGGTTTCGACGGAGCTGAGGCGCTGGAAATACGCGCGGGTGACGGCGTTCAGTTCAAAGGGGAACTTGTGTCTTTGAATCCGACCGAGAGCGTCGGCTACGTGATAGATGGCGTTATCGGGAATAGGCAGGGAGCTGTGTCCGCCGGGATTGGTGGCGACGAATTGGTAATCGCCGTAGAGCTTTTCGGTGGCGTCTACGTCCACGCTGACGGGCGTGCCTTTGACCATGTCCACGCCTCCGCCATCGGCGTTGAGGACATAGGCTGCACGGACAAGATCAGGGTGGTTCTTCACAAGCCACTGGACACCATTCCCCTCGCCGCCTTCTTCATCAGCGGTGAGGGCGAGGATGAGGTCGCGGTCGGGCGTATAGTGCTGCTTCCGCATGAGGATGAAGGCGGTGACGAGGATGGCGTCGTTGTCCTTCATGTCCTGCGTGCCGCGTCCGTAGTAATAGCCGTCTTTGGTGACGAACTGGAAGGGGTCGGTGTGCCACTCTTCGCGGGGCGCCTCCACAACATCGAGGTGTCCGATGAAGAGGATGGGCTTTTTGGCCCCGTTGCCGCGATAGCGGACGACGAGGTTCTGCTTGCGCGGAGTTGCGCCGCCGAGGAAGAGGTCGCTCTGAGAAAAGCCGGCCGCCAGCAGACGCTGCTCCATGGCTTTGGCGGCGCTGGTGACGTTGCCGACAGAGTGGGTGGTGTTGATTTCGACTAGCTGCTTGAAGATGTCGCGCGCGAGTTGGTGCCCGGAGGCGTCAACCTGGGCCGAAGACGCGGCGGGAAAAGCGAAGACGAGCAAAAACAACAGACAGCCGACGAGCTTGGACATGAGATGTTGCTCCTTCGAGAAAATTCGCTCTTCACGGCGACTCTAAAAGCCCATGATGTTGTAGCCGGAGTCGACGTAGATGGTTTCGCCGGTGACACCGCTGGCGAGGTCGGAGGCGAGGTAGGCGGCGGTGTTGCCCACTTCGGCCTGCTCGGTGTTGCGGTGGAGCGGGGCGCGCTCGGCGTGGGCCTTCAGCATGTCGGAGAGGCCTCCGATGCCGCGCGCGGCGAGGGTCTTGATCGGCCCGGCGGAGATGGCATTAACGCGAATGTTCTGCCTGCCGAGGTCGGCGGCGAGATAGCGGACCGTGGCTTCAAGCGCGGCCTTGGCGACCCCCATGACGTTGTAGTGTGGGACGACCTTTTCGGCCCCGAAGTAGGTCATGGTGATGATGCTGCCGCCTTCGGTCATGAGCGGGGCGGCGGCTCGGCTGAGCGCGATGAGCGAGTAGACGCTGATGTCGTGAGCGATGCGGAAGCCGTCGCGGGTGGTCTGGATGAAGTCGTTCTTCAGCTCGTCGGCGGGTGCGAAGGCGACGGCGTGGACAAGAATATGGATTTTGCCGTGACGCTCCTTGAGTTGCGCGAAGACCTGATCGATTTCGGCGTCATTGGAGACGTCGCACTGAAAGGCTTCGGCTCCGGGCAGCTCGGTGATGAGGTCTTGGGCTTCAGCCTTCATGCGCTCGTTCTGGTAGCCGATGGCGAGCTTCGCTCCGGCCTGGTGGAGCTTCTGGGCGATGCCCCAGGAGATGGAGCGCTTGTTGGCGAGTCCAAAGACGACGGCGACGCGGCCTTCGAGGTTGAGCATGGGTCGTGAGTCCTCCAAAAGCATAAGGATAGCAGCGGGAGAGGGCACAGGGCACTGGAACCAGGGCACAGGCAAAACCCAGGTCCCAAAAGCGGGACCTGGGGCACCCAGCACCCAGAAATGGTCAGCCGCCGAGTGAGCCGTCAGCCGCCGAGGTCGAGGAGTTCGACCGATTCGATGGGCTGGCTTAGAAAGCGGGTGCCGAGGTCGCGGAACTTCTGCACGGAGTCTGTCGCGTAGAAGCGGCGGAGAGGGCTTTCTTTTAGCGCGATTGTTCCAAGCGCGCTCGCGACCTGCGCCGCGGTGGCTTCGGCGGAATCGATGACTTTGATGGAGGGCGGCAGGCGTCGTTCGATGTTGGCGCGGAGCAGAGGGTAGTGTGTGCAGCCGAGGACCAAAGTATCAGGAATGAGGCCCGTGAGGCTCGATTCCTCAAGTAGTTCTTTAAGGTAGATGTCGAGAACTTCGCCAGTGACCGGGTGGTCGATCCAGCCTTCTTCGACCAGAGGAACGAGGAGCGGACAGGCTTTCTCGTACGCGCGGAGGCCGCGCTGACGGCAGGCGGCGGCGTAGGCGTGGCTTTCCACGGTGGCGGCGGTGGCCATCACGAGCACGTCTTTGGTCTGCGTGGAGGACTGCGCGGCGTTGGTTCCGGTTTCGATGACGCCAAGGACCGGTACGGACACGGCGGCGCGAATTTCATCGAGGGCGAGCGCGGAGGCGGTGTTGCAGGCGATAACGAGATACTCGGATCCCTGGTCGGCGAGAAACTGCGCGCTCGAGATGGCATAGCGCGCGACGGTGGCTTGAGACTTGGCTCCATAGGGGAGCCGGGCTGTGTCGCCGAGGTAAACATAGTTGGCGGCGGGCAGGCGGTGGAGCAAAGCGCGAAGCACGGTGAGGCCGCCGAAGCCGGAATCGAAAACGCCAATGTTCATGGGTGTGTGGGTCCTGTGGTGGTGTCGGTTACGAGATAGGTACGGGTGAGGTCGGCGTGTCCGGCGAGTGTCTGGGCGGTGCGGCCGTCGATGAGGAAGCGGACCTGCGTGATGGCGGGCAGGTTGGCGTGGAGCGTTCCAATGATGGAAAGCAGGGTGAGGGTCTCGGGCTCAATGCCGGAGGGCTGCGAGGCGGCGAAGGCGGCAGTGAAGTCCACGATGGCGAGGGTGCCAGAGCCGCCGCTTTGCGGGGCAGGGCTGGGGGCGCCGGTTGACGGGGCCGGACTGGGAACTGGCATCAGGAAGACATTTTCGATTCCGGCGTTTTCCGTGGGGCCGGAGATGGGATGGGTTGAATTCGGCTCGTGGAAGGTTTCCAGCAGGTCCTGAAGCAGAACGCGGGCCTTGCCGCTATCGTCGGCGGGGAGCGAGAGGCTGCGCTGTTCGTCCTGGAGCGAGCCGTCGAGATCGTTGGGGATGACCAGCGTGATGTTTTGCGGGGCGGACGCGGCGGTTTCCGCCGGAGGAGCCGAATCGTGAATGGCGTGCAGGCGGTCCTGGGCGCGCTCGCGCAGGCGGATAAGCACAGCCGCCATGATCACGATGGCGATGACAAGCAGCGCGAAGAGAAAGCGCTGGACGCGGGAGATGACGGTGCTCACGGCTGCTGCCTCCATTCGCCGCGCCATTGAGCGAGGGCGGCGGAGAGGGCATCGAGCACGGCGCGCTGGTAGTCGGGATTGTCGAGCGGCTCAGTTTTCGAGGAGGCATGGCGGCGGAGCGGCGCGACTTCAACGGCGATGGCGGGGCAGGCGAAGCTGTCCATGGGCTGGAGCGCGGTGCGGCCAAGCGTGACGGGAATTTCCGCGTGAGCGAAGGTCGACTCCATGTCCGAAAGCAGCTTAAGGCTGCGGGTGGCGTAGGCGGATTGCGCGGTGAGCCAGGGCATGAATTTCTGTGGAGCAGTGGGGGCGAGCGACGAGATGTAGAGGTGGACTCCGCTGCCGGTGGCGGTGGCGTGGATGAGGATGCAGGCGGAGTAGGGCGACTTGTTGGCGATTGCGGCGCGCTGATCGGCGGAGAGGGAAGCGTCGGAAGTGCGGGTCTCGGCGACATCAATGCCGCGGGCGGCGAGCATGGAGCGGAGGCGATTGGCCAGATCGAGGGTGAGGTCTTTTTCTAGAAGATTGGGGCTGAGGCGCGCGCCGGTGTCCGTGCCTCCGTGGGCGGCGTCGAGCAGAACCGTATATTTGAGAGCGACCTGCGGCGGCGCGGGGGCCGGAATGGACGGCGCGGGAGCGGGGGGCAGGGTTTGCGGCTTGGGCGGAGTTTGTCCCGTGAGAAGCGCGGGAAGAGCGAGGATGAGGCAGGGGAGGAATTTTGTCCCCCACTCAAGCCAAAACCGGGCTTGAATGGGGCACCCGGACTTGTGAGTCGATTTTTCACCCGCGTCTCTACGAGACATGGGGCACCCGCTAATCCAGCGCATAGATGGTGAGTCCGCTGAGGAGCTTGGGGTAGAAGTCGGTGGATTTTTGCGGCATGACCTCGCCGGCGAAGGCCACCTCGCGCAACTCGGCCAAGGTTGCCGGATTCATGAGGAAGGCGATGTCGGCCTCGCCGCGCGCGACCTGATCGATGGCCTCGGCAGCGTCGCGGAGATAGCGGACGTTGGTCTGGTTCCGGATGGCCTCGGGGCTGATGCCGAGGGCTTTTTCGAGAATGAGGCTATGAAGCTGCACGGTGTCGAGGCTGCGCTGGCGTTCGGAAACGTCTTTGATGGCGTCGTTCGTGGCCTCGGGATTCGCGGTCAGCAGGTACTTTCCGGAGGCGGCGACGGCGATGAAGGCGGGCTTGCCTTTTGCCTCGCGCAGCCGGGCGAGAAGTGTATCCGGCGATCCGTCGGCAAGTGGTTCAACGGTGAACCAAGCGCGGATTTTCTCCAGAAATCCGGCGGGATCGAAGCCCGGAAGACTGTGGACGACGCGGTGGGTGGGCAGAATGACCAGCCCGCCCTGGTCCATGTTGACGAAGGTCATCATGGCGGCGGCCTCCGGGCGAGGGGGCTGCGGCGGGAACCCGGCGGGTCGCTTTGCGGGCTGCGGGGTCTCCTCAGGCGCCTGCTCACGGGCGTATTGGAGGGCCGTCTCATATCTGTGGTGTCCGTCGGCGATGATGAGCTTTTTGTCGTCGAGCGCGGCGGTGAGCAGGTTGATGGTTGAGGGGTCGCTGACGCGCCAGACGCGATGAATGACCTCGTATTCGTCGGTGACTTCGATGTCGGGCGCGGCGGCGGAGTCGAAAAGCAGGCGCTCGGCGCTGGCGCCGGGGTCGGAGTAGAGCATGAAGATCTGTCCGAAGTGGGCGCGGGTAGCGCGAAGCAGGTTGAGGCGGTCGCTTTTGGGGCGGGAAAGAGTTTGCTCGTGGCGAAAGACGACATTGGCGGAGTATTCGTAAAGCTCGCCGAGGGCGATGAAGCCCCGGCGCTCGCAAAAGGTGGGCGTGCCGGAGGGCAAACCGGGGACGGCGAAGGTCTGCGAGTAGGCAAAGACGCAGGGGTCGGGCTCCTGGGCGAGAATACCGTCGCGTCGCCACGCGCTGAAATCTGTTGCGGCGCGGCGGTAAACGTCCTGACCGCCTTCCCCATCAAAGAGTTCAGGCAGGCCGAGGATGATGCGCACCAGATTGTAGGGGCTGCTCCGGTAATAGGCCTGTTGCATGGCGGGGGTGATCTTATCGTAGGGCTGCGTCACCACGTCCTGAACCCGGACCATGGCTGGGTTGTAACGAAGCGCGCGAAATGGATAAATCCGGGCCATTCTGTGAGGTCGTACTCCAATAGACGCCGCGGCGGGGCGAGGGATATTCGGTATCGTGAATCCTGCCCGATTGTAAATCAGTCTCTTAAGCAGAGACGGGAGGATGGGCGTCTATCCATAAGGATGCGGAGAGACGAAAGACTGCCGGGTGCATTAGCATTCTCGGAACAAGATTGGGACAGGCAATGACATGGCGGTGACAAGCTGTTTTTGCAAATGACGTAGGATGTCCAACACGGAAATTAAGAGTATGAAGTTGTCTTTCCAGATTTCGGGCCGTTCGTCGAGGGACCGGAGAGCAGTGTTTGGACTTTGCGCTCTGGCCGCGATCCTGATGATGGCGGCGTTGTGGGCGCCGGCGCGCGCTCATGCGCAGGAAGACCAACTGAATAAAGTTCATGTGGAGCCGCCTCCGCCCAAGCCGGAGCCCGGCCCGAAAGCGACGCTGATCGATGGCAAGTCAGGAATGAACGCGCGCCCGGATGCGAAGTTCCGGGTGAATGTGAATTTGGTGCTGATTCCGCTGACCGTGACCGACCCGATGGACCGCCTGGTAACAGGGCTGGAGAAAGACAATTTCCAGATCTACGACGAAAAGACGCTCCAGACCATTCAATCCTTTTCGACCGAGGACACTCCGGTTTCGATTGGAGTGATCTTTGACATGAGCGGAAGCATGAGCGACAAGATTCTCCGCGCGCGCGACTCGATCCTGACGTTTCTGAAGACTTCCAATCCGAAAGACGAATATTTTGTGATTGGCTTTAATGACCGGCCGCAACTGATTGAAGACTTCACCTCCTCCACGGAAAAG
The DNA here is from genome assembly GCA_035765555.1 of Acidobacteriaceae bacterium. GTDB lineage: Bacteria > Acidobacteriota > Terriglobia > Terriglobales > Acidobacteriaceae > Silvibacterium. The sequence continues at coordinate 13,474 of DASTXK010000325.1, read as the reverse complement.
GTTGAAGAGCGGCTGGCGAATGTAAAGGCCGGGCACCGGACGGCGCTGCTGGACGCGATCTACTTCGGTTTGGACAAGATGAGGCAGGCGAAATACGCGCGCAAGGCGCTGCTTGTGGTCTCCGATGGCGGCGACAACCGGAGCCGCTACACGGAAGGCGAGGTGCGCGCGCTGGTGCGGGAATCGGGCGTTCAAATTTATGCCATTGGGATCTTTGATCCTGACGCGCCCACCATGGAAGAGCGGATGGGGCCGATTCTGCTGAATGATATTGCCAAGTCCACCGGCGGCAGAATGTTCAAAGTGGATGATGTGTCGGAGATGGGGGACGTTGCGACCAAGATCAGCCAGGAGCTTCGCAATGAATACGTCCTGGGATATGCTCCGACGAACCAGAAGCACGATGGGAAGTGGCGTAAAGTGAAGGTGAGGCTGGTGCCTCCCGCAGGGCTGCCTCCGCTCACAGTTCATGCTCGCAACGGATACTATGCGCCCCTGCATTAGTCGTCTTCTATTGCCGGTCCTACTGAGTCTGGCGCTTCCGCTCGCCGTTTGTGGGCAAAGCGCCCCGCCGCAAAAGCAGGCCCCGGAAATCACGACTCCGGAAAAGCAGCTTCCTCTGAATATGGACCGTGACCCGGTGGTTTCTCCCGACGCGGCGGACAATGAGCCGGTCAGCGCGGAGCATCCGGGATCATCTTCTCGCGGCCAGACGCTGGAGCGCGGGGCCAGCGGACGCTACACGCTCACGCGCAACGTGGATGAGGTGGTGCTGAATGTTTCGGTATTCGACAAGGACCGGAACCGCATCGACAACCTGACGGAAAACGACTTCAAAGTGTGGGAAGACGGGGTCCCGCAGAAGATCGTCTCATTCCAGCACCAGGACCTTCCCGTGTCGATTGGGATTCTGGTGGACAACTCCGGCTCCATGCGGGACAAGCGGGCGGCGGTGAATGAAGCGGCGCTGGATCTTGTGAAGGCGTCGAATCCCGACGACCAGGCCTTTGTGGTGAACTTCTCCGACGAGGCGTATCTGGACCAGGACTTTACTTCGAGCATCAGCAAGCTGCGGGACGGGCTTACGCATATTGATTCGCGCGGCGGCACGGCGCTGTATGATGCGGTGGTGGCCTCGGCGGATCACCTGGAAAAAGACGCGAAGCGGCCCAAGCAGGTGCTGCTGGTGATTACGGACGGCGAGGACAACGCATCGAGTTTGAACCTGGAAAACACCATCCGCAAAGTGCAGGATTTGGAAGGGCCGGTGGTCTATTCGATTGGGCTGCTGTTCGGCTCGGAGACCGATTCGCGCGATCAGCACCGGGCCAAGCGGGTTTTGCAATTGCTGTCGGACGATACGGGCGGGCTGGCGTTCTTTCCCAAGTCGCTGGCGCAGGTGGACACGATTGCGGCTGAGGTGGCGCAGGACATCCGGCGGCAGTACACGATCGGCTATCACTCGACGAAGCCAATTTCCGATCCGGGTTATCGGACGATCAAGGTGGAAGCCAAGGCTCCCGGCCAGGGTCATCTGATGGTGCGGACCCGCAACGGCTACTATCCCAAACCCGATACGACGAAGGTCGCTTCGGGGAAGCGGCCGCAGTCCGGCGCGCAGGACTGAAGCAACCTATTTGCATCCGAGAAAATTCATGGGCCTGGTCCGGACTGTGCGGCCAGTCCCTGCTAAACTAATGTGTTTTGCTATGAACCGATCAAGCGTAGTGCAGCCTGCGGGCGCGAATTTGCGAGTTGCGGACGACATCACTGAGCTGATGGGCGGCACTCCCATGCTGCGGCTGCGTCGCGTGGCGCGGCCGGAGTGGGCCGAAGTCTACGCGAAGCTGGAATTTCTGAATCCCGGCGGCAGCGTGAAAGACCGCGCCGCTCTGGGGATGATTCTGGAGGCCGAGAGGCAGGGCAAGCTGAAGCCCGGCTCAACGATTGTAGAGGCCACGGCGGGCAATACCGGTGTGGGTTTGGCGCTGGTGGGCGTGAACCGCGGCTATCGCGTGGTGCTGTTCGTTCCGGAAGGGTTCGCGGAGGAGAAGTGCATCCTGATGCGCGGCTTTGGTGCGATAGTGGAGCGGACTCCTGAGGCGGAAGGCATGAGCGGCGCGATTCGGAAGGCGCTGGCATTGGCGAAAGATGATCCCAATGTTTTTGCCGCGCTGCAATTCGAGAACGAGGCGAATCCGCAGTTTCACCACGACACCACGGCGGTTGAAATTTGGGAGCAGATGGAAGGGCGAGTGGACGCCTTTGTCGCCGGAATAGGGACGGGCGGGACGTTTTCCGGCGTAGCTCAATTCCTGAAGGAGCAAAATCCCGCGGTGCTGACCGTTGCGGTGGAGACGCAGGGGTCGGTGTTACAGGGCGGCGAGCCGGGGCCGCATAAAGTTGAGGGCATCGGCGTGTCGTTTATTCCGAAGACATTTCACCCTGAAGTCGCCGATGAAATTGTAAAAGTCGCGGACGAGGATGCGTTCGAGATGGTGCGGCGGCTGGCGGCTGAGGAAGGTGTGCTGGCAGGATCGAGCGCGGGGGCCATGGTCCACGCGGCGTGCGAGTTGGCGAAGCGGCTGGGCAAGGGCAAGCGCGTCGTGACCATCATTCCCGATTCGGCTGAGCGATACTTATCTAAGAAGATTTTTGAAGGCTGATCCACAACAAACCTCCAGCCAAAGGAATGCAATGACAGAACGCAAGGAAGGCTTTGCGACCCGCGCAATCCATGCCGGGCAGCCGGCGGACCCGCTGACCGGCGCGGTGAATGTTCCCATTTATCTGAGCTCGACTTTCGCGCAGGAAGAGATAGGCAAGAACAAGGGCTACGATTATTCGCGCGCCGAGAACCCGACGCGCGATGCGCTGGAGGCGAACCTGGCGTCGCTGGAAGGCGGCACGAGCGCGCATGTTTTTGGCAGCGGCATGGCCGCCATTATGGCGCTGGTTACGATGCTGCGCACTGGCGACCACGTGATCTGCGGCGCGAACGTGTACGGCGGCACGCCGCGCCTGTTCAACGAGATTGTTTCGCGCTACGGAATCGAGTTCAGCTACGTGGATACAGCCGACCCGGAGAAGGTGCGGCGCGCGATTCGGCCTGAGACCCGGCTGGTGCATATTGAGACTCCGACGAATCCGCTGATGATGCTGACGGACATTCGCGCCGTGGCCGATGTGTGCCATGAGCGCGGTGTAGAAATGGCCGTGGATAACACCTTCATGTCGCCCTATTTTCAGCGGCCAATCGAGTTGGGCGCGGACCTCGTGATGCACTCCACGACGAAGTTTCTGAACGGCCACAGCGATGGGCTGGGCGGCGTGGTGGTGGGCACCAAACCCGAACACAAGGAGACCTTCGCGTTTGTGCAGAAGAGCACCGGCGGGATTCTGTCTCCGTTCGAGTGCTGGCTGGTGCTGCGCGGCGTGAAGACGCTGGCCGTGCGCATGGAGCGGCACGACGCGAACGGGCGCCGGGTGGCGGAGTTTCTCGACGGGCACAAGAAGGTCAGCAAGGTGCATTATCCGGGGCTGAAGTCGCATCCGCAGCATGAGCTGGCGAAGCGGCAGATGTCGGGATTTGGATCGATGCTCTCGTTTGAGACTGGATCATTGGCGAACGCGAACGCACTGCTGAAGCGGGTGAAGCTCTGCACGCTGGGCGAGTCGCTTGGTGGCGTGGAAACGCTGATCTCGCATCCGGCCAGCATGACCCACGCCTTCCTGAGCGCGGAAGAGCGCGCGAGGCTTGGAATCACCGATGGGCTGGTGCGGATTTCGGTGGGAATCGAAGATATTAACGATTTGCTGGAAGACCTGGACCAGGCGCTGGGCGCGATTTAAGCGTAGCCAGCGCCTGTCCGGTTTATTGATGCGGCCGCTGTTCGGCCTGAGGTGGCTCGGGAATGCTGGCGAGCACGGCGGGCGCTTCTTCTTTCAGTTCAGGCAGTGGGGCTTCAAGGGCGAGCTTCAACACCTCGTCCATGGACTCGACAAAGTTCATCTTCATGGCGGACTTCAGGTTTTCCGGAAGCTCAGCCATGTCCTTTTGATTGTCGAGCGGCAGAATGGCCTCGAAGATTCCGGCGCGGTGCGCGGCCAGCAGCTTTTCCTTTAAGCCGCCGATGGGCAGCACTTTTCCGCGCAGCGTGATTTCGCCGGTCATGGCGATGTCGCGGCGCACGGGAATTTTGGTGAGCGCGCTGGCGAGCGCTGTGGCGAGGGTGATGCCGGCTGAGGGGCCGTCCTTGGGAATGGCGCCCTCGGGAACATGGATGTGAATGTCCAGGCTGCGATAGAAGTCGCGCGGCAGGCCGAGATGCAGTGCGCGGCTGCGGATGTAGGAGAGCGCGGCCTGCGCGGATTCCGTCATGACTTCGCCGAGTTGGCCGGTGGTGGTGAGCTTGCCCTTGCCGTCGAGAATCTGGACTTCGGTTTGAAGTATGCTGCCGCCAACTTCCGTCCAGGCGAGGCCGTTCACCAGGCCAACTTCATTCTTCTCGTGTACGGCTGAGTCGCGGAATTTTTCAACGCCGAGAAATTCGGAGATGTTTTCCGCCGTGATGCTTTCCTTGTGCTTGGAGCCGTTCTTGACCACGCGGCGCGCGACCTTGCGGCAGACGTTCCCGATCTCGCGCTCAAGATTGCGGACCCCGGCCTCACGCGTGTAATTGCGGATGATTGAGGTCAGGGCGTCGTCGGAGAAGGGAACATTTTTATCCGTGAGGCCGGTGTTCTTGCGCTGCTTCTTCAGCAGGTACTGCTTGGCTATTTCCAGCTTTTCCGCCTCGGTGTAGCCGTGCAGGCGGAGGACTTCCATGCGGTCCTGCAGAGCGCTGGGAATGGTGTGGAGCACGTTGGCGGTGGCGACGAAGAGGACCTGCGAGAGATCGTATTCGACGTCAAGATAGTGGTCCTGAAAGCTGGTGTTCTGCTCAGGGTCGAGGACTTCAAGCAGCGCCGAAGCCGGGTCGCCGCGGAAGTCGCTTGCCATCTTGTCCACTTCATCGAGCATGAAGACGGGATTCTTGGTGCCCGCCTTCTTCATGGACTGGATAATCTGTCCGGGCAGCGCGCCGATGTAAGTGCGGCGATGACCGCGAATTTCGGCCTCGTCGCGCACACCACCCAGCGAGAGGCGAACGAACTTGCGCCCCGTGGCTTTGGCGATGGACATGCCGAGCGAGGTTTTGCCCACGCCTGGAGGCCCGACGAAGCAGAGGATGGAGCCTTTGGGGTTCTTGACAAGTTGGCGCACGGCGAGGAACTCAAGGATGCGTTCCTTTATTTTCTCCAGGCCGTAGTGGTCGGCGTTGAGGACCTTTTCCGCGTGATCGATGTTGCGGGTTTCGCGCGAGCGCTTCTTCCACGGCACGGCAAGCAGCCAGTCCAGATAATTGCGCGACACGGTGGACTCGGCCGACATGGGTGGCATGGCCTCAAGCTTCTTCAGTTCCTGAACGGCTTTCTCAAAGACCGGCTTCGGCATTCCGGCGGTCTCGAGCTTCTTTTTCAGGTCGTCGAATTCGCTCTTCTCGCCTTTGCCAAGCTCCTTTTGAATGGCCTTGATCTTCTCGTTGAGGTAGTACTCTTTTTGCGCGCGTTCCATCTGGCGCTTTACGCGCGACTGGATGCTGCGGTCCATGTTGAGCTTTTCAATTTCGACGTTCAGCACGTCGGCAATGAGAGTGAGCCGCTGCGCGGGGTCAAAAACGTCGAGAATCTTCTGCTTATCGGGAATTTCAAGCTGAAGGTTGGCGGCGATAGTGTCGGCCAGCTTGCCGGGCTCGTCCGTGCGGACGGCCGCGACGAGCGTTTCGTAATTCAGCGATTGCTGGAGCTTCACGTACTGCTCGAAGAGCGACATCACACGCTGGATCAACTGGTCAGTCTGCGGTGTGGACTCAAGCAGGGCCGGCTGGGTGCGGATAGCGGCGACAAAGAAGCCGTCCGCATCGGTCATTTCCTCGGCGGCGGCGCGCTCCAGCCCTTCGACCAGCACCTTGATGTTGCCGTCGGGCATCTTGACACTCTGCACGATGCTGCCGATGGTTCCGACTTTGTAGATTTCATCGGCGCTGGGCTCGTCCACGCGCGCGTCATGCTGGGTGGCCAGAAAAATCTTGCGGTCGCCGTTCAGCGCCTCTTCAAGGGCGCGCACGCTGGATTCGCGGCCGACGACAAACGGGGTCATCATGTGCGGAAAAATCACCATGTCCCGAATGGGCATCATGGGCAGCTTCCGAAGATCGTCCCGTCCGCGGCTCTCTTTGGATTGGGTCACTTCATCCCTCTCGTTCGCAGATGTCTATTAGATGAACTGTAACGCAATTCGTCTCAGCGAGGGAATTGTTGTTCACCGGGAGTACCGAATTGGTTTCGCGATTCTCCCAAAACAAAAAGCGAGCCGCTTCGCTCGCTTTTTTCTCCTGCTTTCAGAATTATAAACGCTGGCCGATTAACCCGCTTTTTCCAGCAGCGAAATGGAGAGATCGCGGTTCTTCACCATCTCGTCGGTTATTTCGAGTTCCTTTACCTTTTTGTTGCTGGGCAGATGGTACATGAGGTCGAGCATCAATTCCTCAAGAATCATGCGCAGTCCGCGCGCACCGACTTTGCGTGACAGCGCCTCCAGCGCGATGGCGTGCGTGGCGCTTTCGGTAAATGTGACCTTTACGCCTTCGTATTCAAAGAGCCGCTGGTACTGCTTGAGGATGGCGTTGCGGGGCTTGGTGAGGATTTCAACCAGCGCCGCCTCGTCAAGTTCGTCGAGGATTCCGATGACCGGCAGACGGCCCACGAATTCGGGAATCAGGCCGTACTTGATCAAGTCCTGCGGCTCAGACTGGCGCAGCAATTCGGAGTCGCGCTGCGCGCGGATGGGAGTCTCAAGCTTGTCTGATTCGGTGAGGGCCTTGAAGCCGAGCGCCTTTTTGCCGACGCGACGCCCGATCACTCGCTCCAGCCCGACGAACGCGCCGCCACAAATGAAAAGGATATTGGTGGTATCGACGGCGGTGAATTCCTGGTGCGGATGCTTGCGCCCGCCCTGCGGCGGAACATTAGCCACGGTGCCTTCAAGAATCTTGAGCAGGGCTTGCTGCACGCCCTCGCCCGAAACGTCGCGGGTAATGGAGGGATTCTCGTCCTTGCGGCCAATTTTGTCGATTTCGTCAATGTAGATGATGCCGCTCTGGGCGCGGGCCACGTCTCCGTCGGCGGCCTGCAGCAGCTTGAGGATGATGTTTTCCACGTCCTCGCCGACGTATCCGGCTTCGGTGAGGGTGGTGGCGTCAACGATCGCGAAGGGCACGTCGAGCATTTTGGCCAGAGTGTGCGCCAGCAGGGTTTTGCCGCTGCCGGTGGGGCCTACGAGCAGGATGTTCGACTTTGTCAGCTCAACGTCGTTGCCGCGCGTCCGGTTCATCTGGATGCGCTTGTAGTGGTTGTAGACGGCGACCGCCAGCTTTTTCTTGGTCTGGTCCTGTCCGATGACGTATTCGTCGAGAAACGCTTTTACTTCCTGCGGCTTGGGGAGATGCGCCGGCGCCGCTCCGGCCGGGGTTTCGCCGCGGTCGTCCTCCAGAATGGAGTTGCACACGGCCACGCATTCGTCGCATATGTAGGCGCGAGGGTAATCGCTGGGCGAGGAAATAAGTTTGGCGACGGCGTCCTGCGATTTATGGCAGAACGAGCACCTTAGCGAGTCGTCCGATCCCGTGCGAGTTTTCATGTACTGCTGCTCCTTCGCGTGCCTACGTGCGGGGCCGGTCTATGATTTCATCAATAATGCCATATTCTTTCGCTTGTGGAGCATTCATTATGAAATCGCGTTCCACGTCGCGTTCAATTCGTTCCAGCGACTGCCCGGTGTGTTTCGACATAAGCCTGTTGGTAATTTCCCGGATGCGGAGGATTTCGCGGGCGTGAATGTCGATGTCCGTCGCCTGTCCGGAAAGGCCGCCCATGGACGGCTGGTGAATAAGAATGCGTGAATTGGGAAGCGCGAATCGCTTGCCGGCGGTGCCGGACATCAATAAAAACGCGCCCATACTGGCCGCCTGGCCAATGCAGTAGGTCACCACGTCGTTTTTGATGAACTGCATCGTGTCATAGATGGCCAGCCCGGCGGTAATCGATCCTCCGGGAGAGTTGATGTAAAGCTGAAGGTCTTTTTCCGGGTCTTCGCCGGAGAGAAACAGCATTTGGGCGATGACCAGATTGGCGATCTGGTCATCAATGGGAGTACCTAGAAAGATAATGTTATCGCGCAGCAGGCGGGAGTAAATGTCGTAGGCGCGTTCGCCGCGACTCGTCTGCTCAATGACCATGGGTACGAGTGCCATGCGTTTTACTCAATCCTTCCGCGATAAAAGTAACGTACTGACCGTGCAGCCGGATGAGGATCGCGCGCCTCTCCGGGCCGGGGAATTCCCCTTAAACGAGGCGTTCATAGAGCAGGCTTGCAGTTTTCTCTCTGCGTAGTTGTTCACGAATTCTAGTCAGCGCGCCTTCGTTCGTCAAACGCGCCTGGAGTGACTCAAGCGGCTCACGAGTTTGCAGAGAGATCATCTGCAATTCGTTTTCCAGCTCTTCATCCGACACTTCAACTTTTTCGGCATCGGCGATCTTGTCCAGAATCAGCGTCGCCTTCACTTCGGCGACGGCAGACTCGCGCTGGCCCTCGCGCAGCCGGGCAAAGTCGAGTTTGCGCATGTCCTCGGGTCTCATGCCCTGAGCGGCCAGCGCGCGCAGTCCGCGCTCCAGGCGGGCATCAATCTGGTTCTGCACGAGCGATTCAGGAACGGGAAACTGATAGTGCGCGACAAGCGCGTCGGTCAACTTGTTCTGCGTCTCGCCCCTTACGTGGCGCTCTTTGTCGGCGGCCAGATGCTCGCGCAGCTTGGTCTTGAAGTCTTCCATGCTTTCGTAGTCGCCCAGTTCCTTCGCGAACTCGTCGTTCAGTTCGGGTTGGATGCGCTTTTTGATGGACTTGACTTCCACATCGTAGGAGACTGTTTTTCCGGAGAGGCGCTGCTCGCCAAATTCCTCCGGGTAGGTCGCCTCGAACTTGAGTTCCTGTCCCGGCTTCGCGCCTCGCAGAGCTTCATTGAACGCGGCCAGAGTGCGCTGCCCGCCAATTTCCACCATCACGTCTTCGCCGCTAATGGGCTGCGCGGCGGCTTCGCCTTCAGGTGAAGCTTCTTCTCCCTGCACCTCGCCCTTGAAGCTGATCTGGGCCCAGTCGCCGTCGGCGAGCGGACGGTCTTCCGTGACCGGCTCCATTGTGGAGCGGGAGTCGCGCACGCGGTCGAGCTCGGCCTGGAACTCTTCGTCGGTGAGCGTGGTATCGGGCTTTTCAACCTTCACCTGATCGTAGCCTTCGGTGGAAAACTCCGGCATCACTTCAAAGACGGCCTTGAAGGTGAGCGGCTGGCCCTCTTCAAACTTCAGGTCTGTGACCTGCGGCTGCGAAATTGGATGAAGGTTCTGCTGCTCCATCGCAGTGCGGAAGTGGCCGGGCAGCATCGACTCGACCACATCCTGACGGATTCCTTCGGCGAAGCGAGAGCGGATGAGCGACTCCGGAACTTTGCCGGAGCGGAAGCCGGGAATGCGGGCCTGTTTCTGATAGCGCTTGACGACCGTTTTGAAAGCGCGCGCGACCTCTTCAGCGGGCACTTCGACGCCGACTTCACGGGTCAGGTCGGGGTTCAGCGCCGGGCCGTGCTGATGCTCGTGATCGTGCTCGTTATGTTCGTGGCCTTCATGGGCCTGGCTTTCAGGCTGTGGCGTCTCTTCAATGGTTTCGGTTGCGCTCAAAATTTATCCTTCCGGGTATCTTCGTCCTGGCTTGCGTGCGCGTTCGACAGGCAGAGTATCGAGGGGAGAACGCGATAACGGACGTCTCTATTTATGGTACGAATCTTCGCTCTGAAGAGCAAACCGACTGGCCGTCGAGGCGATTGCTTCGCGTGGCCGCTCCCGCTGGTCGCGGGCTGGCTGTAGTGATATTGCCCACGAGCAATTGCCTTGCGTGGCCACTTCCGTTGGTCGTGGGTCAAACGTGGTTCGCGCTTTCAGAATTGGATTCAGCACGGCCCTTTTTGGTCGCAGCGCGATAGATGCTTGTCAGCCGTTTTGAGCGATGGTTGTCTCGTACTGGGTCAGGATGTACTGATCAGTCATTCCGGCAATGTAGTCGGCGACGACGCGCGGCGCGCCTTCTTCCGAGATCTCCTCCGGATGCGGCGACGGCATCCGCTCCGGGTGCGCGACCCATGCCTGAAATAAAGTGCGGATAATGTGATCCGGCTCCTCATGTTCGCGGCGAAGCTCAGGCGCGTTGTACAGATGCGTGTAGAGGAAGCGCTTGGCCTCCATGCGGAGTTCTTCCATTTCCGGAGAGAAGGCGACGAGCCTCGCGGGCGCGCGGCGAATGGCCGCGAGCGACGTGGCGTTCGCGCTGAGGACGCGGCGTGTGGTTTCAGCGATCAGGTCGTCCACGAGCGCGTTCAACATGCGCTTGAGCGCTTCGTTGAAGACCAGCTTTTCCGGCGTGCCCGGATATTTTTCCAGCATGGGCGCGTAGAAGCGCTCGAAGAGGCGGACTCCGGCGCGGGCCGGGGCGAGCGTCAGAATTCCCGACTCGAAGCCGTCGTCGAAGTCGGCAGTGGTGTAGGCGATTTCGTCGGCGAGGTCGATCAACTGCGCTTCGAGCGGCGGAAATTGGTCGAGGAAGTAAGGGGACAATTCCGGGTGCTCGGCGGCGGTGTAGTCGTGGGAGTGCTTGATGATGCCTTCGCGCACGGCCAGCGTGAGATTGAGGCCGCGGAACTCGGCGTAGCGAACCTCAAAATGCTCCACGATGCGCAGCGCGTGCAGATTGTGGTCGAAGCGCAGGCCGTGTTCGCGAAGGGCCTCGTCCAGAGCGCGCTCGCCGGCGTGTCCAAAAGGCGGATGCCCAATATCATGCACCAGCGCCAGAGTTTCGGTCAGGTCTTCGTTCAGGCCCAAGGTTCGGGCAATGGTGCGGGCAATCTGCGCCACCTCCATGGTGTGCGTGAGGCGGCTGCGGAAGTGGTCGGAGTAACGGTTGGTGAAGACCTGGGTCTTTCCCGCAAGGCGGCGAAAGGCGCGGGCATGCAGCACGCGTGCCCTGTCGCGTTCAAAAGGCAGGCGGTAGGGGTGCTGAGGCTCCGGATAGCGGCGCTCGGCGAGCGGCCCAGTTGCGGGAACGGCGCACTCCGCTGGCAGCGCCATCAGTTCTTGGTTGGGCTTGGGTGGGCGGCTTCGCGGGCGAGCCGAACGCGCGCGCTGTCGAGCCTCTTCTGCACCTTGCCCATGCTGCCGGGATCGGTGTCCGCCGGAGCGGTGACGGCATATTCCTTCAGCGACTGCTCCCACTGCGCGGCGGCCTCTTTCAGGCGCCCGGTTTTCTCGTAAAGCTCGCCCAGGTGGTCGTGGACGGTGGGGTCGGTAGAATTGCGCTCAACCGCTTTGCGAAGATCGGCTTCCGCCAGATCGTACTTGCCGAGCTTGAAGTATGCCCATCCAAGTGAATCAAGATAAGCGTAGTTCTGCGGATCGAGCTTCACGGCCTTCTGAAGCAGCGACAGCGCTTCCTCAAGATTCTTGTCGTGGTCGGCGAGCATATACCCCAGGTAGTTCAGCGTCATGGGGTTCTGCGGATCAATAGCCAGCGCCTTGCGGAAGGCGGCCTCGGCCTGATCGTACCTCTGCTGGCGGTCGTTGAGCGTGCCTTCAAGGAAGGCTGCGTACAGAAGGTCGTCTTTATTCTTGGAAAGCTGCTGGACATGGCCGAGGGCGTCTTCGGCGTCCTTCCAGCGGCGCAGGCGCGTGTAGATGGTGGTGAGGGCGCGCCAGGTTTCAAGGTCAGACGACGATCCGTTGAGCCGCGACTTCGCCAGCGCGATGCCTTCGTCGGGATGTCCGCTGTCCGGCAACTGAAGCGCGAGCATCAGTTGCAGCCCGTTGTTCTTCGGGTGCTTTGCCGCGGCCTCGCGGGCCACCTGCGTGGCTTTGTCGTACTCGTGGGCGTCGCGGTAGGTGTCCACTTCGGAGTTGTAAGCGTGCTCCTCGTAATCGCCGCCAAGCTGCGCCATTTTTTGATAAGTGGCGATGGCGTCATCAAACTTCGTCTGCTCGCGATAGAGAATGGCCAGCCGGTCGAGGAAGAGCGAGCGGTTGTTCTTCTCCTGATCGGTGTATTTGCCTTCCGCCGGTTCAGAGCCGGCAACGAGCTTCTGGAAAATCGCAATCGCGTCGTTGTAGTGGCCCAGGGCGTCGTCGAGCAGGCCCTCGTTAAAGCTGATTTCGAGCGAATCTGGCACGAGCGCCTTGGCCTTCTTCAGCGTGGCGAGCGCTTCGTCGTAATTGCCCTGGCGGCGTTCAATTTCAGAAAGCCGCAGGTACGCCTCGGGATCGCTGGGGTCGTTGGTGGCGATGTCTTTGTAGGCGTCGCGGGCGGCGGTCAGTTGATTGACCGCCAGAAGGTCCTTGGCCAGCGCGCGTTCCACGTCGAGGTTGTCCGGCTCCATGTCGAGCGCCTTGCGGTAGGCGGCGATGGCGTTCTTCGTGTCCTTCTGCTGGTCGTAGCTCGCGCCCAGAACGTATTGAGTTTTCGCGGTCTGGTCCTGCTCCGGCAGCGCGCTCAGAATCTTGATGGCGCGCTTGGAGTCGCCCTGTCCGCTGTAAAGACGGGCCAGGCTCAGGGCGGTCTGCTGCGAGCCGGGGTTGATCTTCTGCGCGGCGGAGAACTGGTCCTCGGCCTTATTCGACTCGTGCGCGAAGGAATAAAGCTGACCCAGAATCAGGTGGTTTTGAACACTCTTCGGCTCAAGCTGAACGATCTTTTCGTACTCGCCAATGGCCAGCTTCAGGACATCGCCTTCCGCGCTGCTGTGTTCGTTCTCGCCGAGCGAGCGTAGATAAATGTTCCCGAGCAGCTTGTGCGCGTTCAGGTTGTCGGGGTCTTTGGCGATTTGCGCCTGAGCGGCGTTGATCGCATCTTTCACGCGGCCTGTGCGGTAGTAAAGCTCGGCAAGGCCATTGTTCAGGAAGGTCGAATCCGGGTCGTCGTTGAGCGCCATCTTGTACTCTTCAACGGCGCGGGTGGCGTACTCGGAGCGGCCATAGGTGTTGGCCATTTCCTCGTATTGATGCGCAAGCATGTAGTGGTAGTAGGCGTCGGCACGGTTTGAAGTTTGCGCGGACTGGCTGGTCTGCGTGGCGGCGGGAGAGGCAGTCTTGCCCTGCGCGAAAGACGCGGGCGCGGCGATGGCCGCAACCGCAAGCGCCAGAGCGGCGAGCGATCCGGAATAAGTGGGACGTAAAAGGGCAGCGTGGCCGCTCTTGTTGTTGCGCATCATTCAGGGAACCCCTACGTCCGGAGTGGCTTTGATCCAATTCTACTTGTGGTAAAACATCTCATTACCAATAAGAC
>DASTXK010000324.1:0-16014 GCA_035765555.1 Acidobacteriaceae bacterium | reverse complement strand
CACCGCATTTACCGCGCCGCGCGAACGATCCGCTCCGCCGCTCCATGACGAAGCACAATCTGGCCGTTCCCAACCTCAAGCCTCACGGTGCGCGACTGCGTTCCACCCACATCTTCCAGGTGCGCCAGCACGCCCGCTTTCCAGAAGATTTTTCTCAGCGCAAGATGATTGCGCTTCCCAATGTTGAAGGTCTCGTTGACGTCCATCACCTGCGCGCCGCCAAACACCGCAACCTCCAGCCGCGACTTCACCGCGCCCAGCCCGTAGGCGTTGTGGAACAGCAACGGAATTCCGGTGTCGGCGAACATGAAGGGCCGCTCCCGCGCCTTGTCCGCGGACAGGCTCGACTCGGGCAGCATGTAATGCAGCAGGCCGCCCACCTTCGAGACCGGATCATAAATCACCACCGCGATGCAGGAGCCGAGCGCGTAAGTGACCAGCACGGCGTTTGGGTCGCCGCTGACACAGCAGTCTCCCACTCCAACCACATGGGCGCCGGTCACCGAGCGGTCCCCCGCGCGCCCGATGGCTTCTGGTAGGTGGCCGGGCAGACATAGCGCAGCGGATGGTCAATGCCGTTCAGGCTTTCCGCGTGGCCAATCAACAGATGCCCTCCCTCTTCCAGTTGCGCCGCCAGCCTCGCGACCAGCCGCTGCTGCGTCGGATGGTCAAAATAGATCATGACGTTGCGGCAGAAGATGACCGGAAACATCCCCACCCCGGAGAAGTCCTCCATCAGGTTCAGCCGCCGGAACTCGATCCGCGCGCGCACTTCCCTCTTCACCAGATACTGCCCCTCCGCCTCGCCAAACCCCTTCAGCAGATGGCGGCGCAACCGGTCCGCCGGAAGGCCCTGAAACCGCGAGGCCGGATAGATGCCGCGCGAGGCCGTGGCCAGCACCCGCGACGAAATATCGGTCGCAAGAATCTGAAGGCCCTCAGCCGCCGCCGGACCCATCGCATCGAGCATGGTGAAGGCAATCGAATACGGCTCTTCGCCGGTCGAGCAGGCCGCGCTCCATATCCGCAGAGGGACGCCGGGCTTCAGGTTCGGGACCACCACGCTGCGCAAAAAATCAAAATGCTGCGGCTCGCGGAAAAAGCTGGTGTGATTGGTGGTCAGCGCGTCCACCATCGCCGTCAGCGCCTCGCCGGTTGGGTCCCGCTGCACGTACTCGTAGTACTGCCGGAAGGAGCGATGGCCAAGCTCGCGCATCTTTTTGCCGAGCCTCGCCTCAATCAGGACCTCCTTGCCCTGAAGGTCCACCCCGAAGTTCTCGTACATCATCCGCCGGACCTGGCTGAACTCGTGCGGCTTCAGGCCCTGCCCGCCTTCCGCCGGGGCCTCCCTCATCGCGCGCCTCCGCGATGAATGCCGCCCATGTCCAGAATCAGCCCTATCTGCCCATCGCCCAGAATCGCGCACCCCGACAGCCCCGCCACATTCGCGAACGCCTCGCCCAGGCTCTTGATGACCACTTCCTGCTTTCCGGCAACGTCGTCCACCATCAGGCAAAAACGGCAGCCGTCGCACTCGGCGATGATCAAAAATCCATCGCTCGGACTTACAGCTTTCGACTCGATTCCGAGACAGCGGTTCAACCGGATGATGGGCAACAAGCTGCCGCGCACCAGCGCCATCTCGCCGCGCCCCTGCACGGTCGACAGCATGTCGGGAGTCGGGCGAAACATCTCCCGCACCGCGAAAATCGGCACAATGTAGCGGTTGGAGCCGACGACAACCACCAGGCCGTCAATAATGGCCAGCGTCAGCGGCAGACGCAGAGAAAAGGTCGTGCCCTGCCCGGCAACCGAGGTGGTCTCAATGTGCCCACGCAGCTTCTGCACGTTCCGGCGCACCACGTCCATGCCCACGCCGCGCCCGGAGATGTCCGTGACCTTGTCCGCCGTCGAAAATCCCGGCTCGAAAATCAGGGAATACACCTCAGCGTCGGAAAGCTCCGCGCCCGGCTCGGCCACTCCGTTCTCGACGGCCTTTGCCAGAATCTTCTGCCGGTTCAGCCCGCGTCCGTCATCGGAAATCTCAATGACGATCTGCCCCGCCTGGTGGTACGCCTTCAGCCGGATGCGCGCCGTCCGCTCCTTGCCCGCCGCCACGCGCTCCCCCGGCGTCTCCACGCCGTGGTCCACCGAGTTGCGGACCATGTGCAGCAGCGGATCGGAAAGCTCCTCGGCGACGGTCTTGTCCACCTCCGTCTCCTCGCCCGACGTTTCGAGCACAATCTCCTTGCCCGCCCGGTGCGAAAGGTCGCGGATGAGCCGCGCCGTGCGCTGGAACAGTTGCCCAATCGGAATCATGCGCATCGACATGGTGATGCGCTGCACCTCGGAGGTATTGCGCGAAAGCTGCGCGATGTCGCCCAGCAGCCGGTCGTCGGTGGCCGCGCTCAGCAGAGGATTGTTGCGGATGAGCGACTGCGCGATCACCATCTCGCCCACCATGTCCAGCAGCCGGTCAAGCTTCGCCGTTTCGACGCGCACCGAGCCGCCGTCGGCGGGTTTGGCGGCCTCCGCGCGGGCGGGCTGCTGCCGAGCGATGGTCTGCGCCTCAGCCTCGACGGTCGAAGCCGAAGTAGCGGGCGTCGCCGGAGCTTGGACTTCGGGCGCGGGAGTCGGAGTAGCGGGAGCAGCTTCCTCTTTGCCCGCAATCACCTTCGCAATTTTTTCAAGGAGCGCGCTGTTGTCCGCCTGCGGGCCAGAATCCTCTCCACCCAATCTCGCCTCAATGCGGTCCAGATCCGCCTTGATGTAGTCCGCGCTTTCCAGCGCCGCGTCCACCACCAGGGAGTCCACCATCTTCTTGCCGTTGCGCGCAAGGTCCAGCAGCGTTTCCACCTGATGGGCCACCGACTGGATTCCGCCGAACTCCAGAAAGCCGGCCAGTCCCTTGATGGTATGAAAGGTCCGGAAGACCGAGTTCAGGGTCTCGGCCTCGGAGGGATTTTTTTCAAGCTCCAGCATCCGGCCCTCAATCGAGTCCAGATGCTCCCGCGACTCCATCACAAAGTCTCGAATCAGGTCGGTGTCTTCGGCGAAGCTCGACGACGCCTGAGAGGCGTCAGCGTCCCGTGCCTCTTCCGCCGCCGGAGTCTGCTCCGCCGGGTCCAGCGAAAGCCGCAGCCGGTCCAACCCCTCGCGCAGAGTTTCATCCAGCGCGCCCGCGTCCACCGCATTCGCCGCAAGCGATTCCGCAAGACTTGCGGCCAGCCGCGCCGTTTCCTCAAACCCGCTGCGCGCGGCCTCCGTGGCCAGACTTTCCAGATGCCCACCTGGAGCGCAGCCCGGGCCGGAGATCATCCAGTTCGTCGTCATTTCGTCGATGCGCGCCCGCAGCGCCTCGACGGCATTTTCCAGACCCATTTCCGGTCCCATAATTCCTCGCCAAGGTCTTTCCAGTCAGGCGAGGGCCGCGCCCCTCTCTTAAGAGGAGTCGCGCCCCCGCAAAATCGCCGGCCCTCAAAAGCCGAAGCTAAAACGCCTTGAACGCCGCCTCCAGCGGGAACGTGCCGTTCTCTTCGCTGCTTGACCGCGGCGCGTGCTCGCTCGCTTTCGCCTGAGCGTGTGCGGCGAACCGCGACGGAGCCACGTGCGGGACCACCGTGCGCATGGCGTGCGGCTTCACAATCTTCGGCGCGCGCGCCCGGCTTTCGTGGATTTCCGCTCCGCCCACCATCGCGTTCAGCCGTCCCACCACGTCGCGCAGCGACTCAGACTGCGCGTTCAGCTCCTCCGCCGCCGCTGCGCTCTCCTCGGCATTGGCCGCGGTGGTCTGCGTCACCTGTTCCATCTGGCTGATGGCCTTTGCGATCTGATCGAGGCCGCGCGTCTGCTCCTCGCTGCTGATGTTCACCTCGTCGGCCAGCGTCTTGATCTTGACCGAGTCCTCCGTAATGCCGCGGATGGCCGTCGCCACCTGGTCCACCTTGGTCTTGCCGGCATTCGACTTCGAGATCGAGTCTTCAATCAGCAGGGCCGTGTCCTTGGCCGCCTGCGCCGAGCGCTGCGCCAGGCTCCGAACCTCATCGGCCACCACCGCGAAGCCCATGCCCGCCTCGCCGGCGCGCGCCGCCTCCACCGCCGCGTTCAGCGCAAGAATGTTCGTCTGGAAGGCGATCTCGTCGATCACCTTGATGATCTTGGAAATTTTTCCGCTCGACTCGTTGATCTCGTCCATCGAGACAACCATCTCCTCCAGTTGCCCGTTCGCCTTTTTGAACATCTGCTGCGACTGCTCGACCAGCGTGGCCATGGACCGCGAGTTGTCCGTGTTTTTTCTTGACATCGAGTTGATCTCTTCGCTCGAGGCCGAGGTCTCCTGAATCGACGCCGCCTGCTCGGAGGAACCCTGCGCCAGCGACTGGCTGGAGGCCGAGACCTGCGAGGCCGCGCTGGCAATCTGCTCGGCGCCCTCGGTCAGCTCCGACACCGCCCGCGTCATCTCCTTGTTGAGCGCCACCACCATCAGCCACGAAATCCCGATGCCCAGCGCCACCGCCACAATGCCCAGAATCATGGCCAGCCACCACGAGCTTTTCGCCGTGCTCATGTTCGACGCGGAGGCCTTGCTGCAAATTGCCTTGTTCATCGTGACCATGGCGCCGGCCAGGCTCGCCGCCGACTCCATGTCCGGCAGCACTTCGGACTGGTAAAGCTGAAAAGCCTCGGCATTCTTGTTCGCCCGGCTCAGGGGCAGCACCTTCTGCCAGCCCTGATCGATAGCGGCCAACTCGGCCTGCATCTTGGTGAAGTTCGCGCGGTCCTGATCATTGATAATGGTCGGCTCGTAACCCTTCAGGTCCTCGGCCATGTGAGCCTTGATGGCCGCCTCATTCTGCTCCAGCTTCGCAATCTCCGCCGGATTGCTGGAGGAGATATTGCCGAGGTAATTCCCGCGCAGATCGTTGATGTCGGCCCGCAGTTCGGAGGCGTTCACAATAGCGGGAATCGCGACCGTCGAAAGCTCCGTAACGTTGGTGCTGACGGTGTTGAATCCCAAAACCGACATCACCGCCAAAATGGTGCTGAGGAGAATCAATATTCCAGAGGTGAGGATGAACCTCTTGCCAATTGTCATTGCCGCGTACCTTCCTTCTTCTTTCTTGACTTGCCTGACCCGTGTGAAATCCCAAAAATTCGGACTTACTGGAGCAGCGCGTTCAGGCCCTGCAACTCCTGCTGGCAAAGCGCCTGGTCCATGTCGAGCAGGATCTTCACCCGCCCCTTGATCTTGGCCATGCCCAGCAGATAGGGCGTCGCGACTCCGTGACCGAAATCCGGCGTGTCTTCAATATCGCCGGGAGTCAGCGTCAGCACCTCCACCACGCCGTCCACCACAATGCCCACCGGCAGCTCGCTCTCCGCCAGCTTGGTCCGCACCACCACAATGCAGGTGCGGTCCGTCTGCTCATGCTCCGGCATTCCGAACCTGGTGCGCAAATCCATCACCGGAATCACCTGTCCACGCAGGTTGATGACGCCCTTCACAAACTCCGGCGTCTGCGGTACCGTGGTGATGGCCTGGATCTTCATGATCTCCCGCACCTTCAGGACATTGGTCCCGAACTCCTCGCTGCCAAGCTGAAAGATCAGATACTTTCCCGCCCGCGGATCACCCGCCATCGCGGCGGCCTTCAGCCCGGCGGATGGCGCCATGGTTGCCTGCATAAGATTCCTCTCGCTCCGGCGCAACTCGCGTTGCCCGGTAAGTTATAAGGGTGTATATGAAAGCCATATCGACTTAGGCAGGAAATCAATCACCGGGGCGGCAAAGGAAATGTATAGGAATTCATTGCCAAATCGAAATATTCACGAATAAGACACACAAGATGACGAAAGGTTCCGCGCGCAAATAACTTACCTGTAGATAAGTTACAAACCAGCGCGCGGAGTGGTGAGGTGGGAAGTAAGGATGGGATGGAGTGGAGCGGAGTCGCCCTGGTAAGAATGAGCCCTCAGCAGACGTCGCCGCCGGGGCCGTTCAGGCGGGGCGATTCCAGGCTTTCGTACAGGTCCCGCAGCCGAAATGCCTTGTCAATCTGCTTTTCAATCAGCAACCGCTGGCGCCGCCGGTGGTCCTCGCTTATCAGCAGCGCAAGTTGCCGATGGTAGCAGAAAATCGCGCCACGGAACTCTTAAGTTAGCCTTGTGTAGTGTTTCGGGACACAACGGGATAGTATGAATAAGTGGAACTTAGTAGCTATTCCTGGCCTGAACAGGTGACGTGACTTAGCAGGCGCTAAGTGCCATGCATCTCTTTATCGCGATCTATTGACGGGATTCGCAGACCACACTGAAGGAGAAGCTATAAGCTTCAAAGCGATAGTAACGCTCAATCCGAAGCTCAGGCCTCTGGGTGTGAAGCTGGTAGTTGCTTCCGGTCACCACTGTCGGGGTTGAAAGCATACAGTTCGAGGCGAGCTCCGGATACCGTCCCTTCCACGCGCCGGTGACCATGTTGCCGACCTCGCCCATGGCATCCTTCACCGTGTCGTCCAGCGATTGGAATTCAAGGCCGGTCAGGGCTTCGGCAATGCGCCGGGCCGCCTGCACATCGCAGCGCAGTACGCAGGTGCCGCTCATCGCCCCCGCAAGCCCAATCAATGAGGAGATTGTTTCCGCCTCGTCGGCCGGGCGGTCAGCGACCGAAGCGCAGCGAATGCCCATCATCAGGCTGAAAACCTCCGCCACCGCCTCGTCCATTCCGTGCCCGTACACACCTGCCAGGTTCATTTGCTTTGAAGCGGCCATACAACCTCCCCTAAGTGCTGCCTGTTCTCTGTCACTCTTAAATCGCGGTAACTTCAGCTATTCAGCAGTGGAAGAATCCGATCTTTGACCTGTTCAGCTGTAAATGGCTTGCGAATGTAGCCGCGAGCGCCGGTGGCAATCGCCTCGCGAACGTGGTCCTGACTGCTTTCAGTGGTGATCATGACTACCGGAACATCCGGAGCGAGATGCTGTGCGCGCATCTGGCGAAGAAACTCCAGCCCGTCCATACTGGGCATGTTGATGTCCGACAGGATCAACTCAACCGGATGCTCACGCAGAACATCCAGCGCCTCCACTCCATTCGACGCTTCAAACACCTTCGCGAACTCAACCCCCGCTTGCCGCAGCGCGCGCTCCACAATTTTGCGCATCACCGAGGAGTCGTCGACAATCAAGGCGGAAATTTCAGTCATTTTCCAGTCTCTCCTTCGCATCAGCTTTATCGGCTCGCGAAGAAAAACCTTAAGCTAGCGGTCACTGCTCCTCTGGATATCTCATATCAGTTCCGGGGCTGCCTCTGAGCTTTTCGAGTCCGCGCTGAGCGAGCGAAGGTGCGCCGGCAGGTAGGGGCGAATCAAGTATTGATAGGCAGCTCCGCCTACGGCGCCGCCGAGCAGCGGACCAAGAATCGGGACCCACCAGTAATTCTCCGGCGAGGGAAACGCCGAGCTTTTCCAACCCGTGAAGAAGCAGAAGACTCTCGGGCCGAAGTCGCGTGCCGGATTAATGGCCCATGCCTCCAAATAACCCATGGAAGCGCCGATGAGCGCGACCAGCAGCCCGATCATGAATGCGCCGGAGTTCGCTTTCGGCGCCATCTCGTTGTACTGCTCGGTAATGGCGAAGATTCCGAAAATGAGAAACGCGGTGAGAATGATTTGGTCCACCAAAGCGTGCGCAGGTGTAATGGCCAGTCCCGGATGGGTGAAAAAGACCCCGGCAGAGCCGCCCGCCGCGCGCGTGAGGTGCTGGGCCGCATTGAAGTGGTTAATGACCGGGCCATACAACTGATACACGAGCGCCGCTCCTATAAAGCCGCCCACTACCTGGCTCACGCAGTAGGGAACCACCTTGCTCCAGGGAAATTTGCGGTACATGGCGAGCGCCAGCGTAACGGCGGGATTGGCGTGCGTGCCGGAGACAGATCCGGTAGCGTAAATCGCCATGGTGACGCTCAGGCCCCACGCAATGCAGACCCCCCAATAGGCCCCCTGGTATGGGCTGGGCGAATACAGCGTATACATGGCCGCCACCGAGTCGCCGAACGCGATAATGATGAAGACCGCGATTGCTTCCGACAGCAGCTCGCCGAAATATTGTTTCCTGATCATTCGGTAATCCAGCCTGATGGCGCTTTGCTCGCGCATCAATTTTTTTATCCCGGACTGCCGCAGCAGACGGGCACAACGAATATTATCGGGTTGTCGGGAAAAAGCAAGCTATGAAATACATCCTCTCTCTTGATCAGGGCACCACCAGCTCGCGGGCCATCCTGTTTGATGAAAGCGGCCAGATCGTTGAGGTTGCGCAGCAGGAGTTTCGGCAGATCTATTCCCATACCGGATGGGTGGAGCACGATCCTTACGAGATTCTTACCTCGCAGCTCAGCTCTGCCGTGGAAGCGCTGGGAAAGGCAGGCGCGCGGCCGCGCGACGTGGCGGGGTTGGGCATTACCAACCAGCGGGAGACCACCATCGTATGGGACCGCGAATCGGGCCGGCCCATCTACAACGCGATTGTCTGGCAGGACCGGCGCACGGCGCCTCTGTGCAGCCGGCTTACGGCGGAAGGCGCGGAACAGGCGATTCGCAGCAA
Organism: Acidobacteriaceae bacterium; assembly: GCA_035765555.1. Lineage (GTDB taxonomy): Bacteria > Acidobacteriota > Terriglobia > Terriglobales > Acidobacteriaceae > Silvibacterium. The sequence goes on along the minus strand of DASTXK010000324.1, from coordinate 7,410 downwards.
GACCGGGCTGATCGTGGACCCGTATTTTTCCGGCACGAAGATAGCGTGGCTATTGGACAACGTTCCTGGCGCGCGGCAGCAGGCCGAGCAGGGCAAACTCGCATTCGGCACCGTGGATAGCTGGCTCATCTGGAATTTGACCAGCGGAAAGCGGCACGTCACCGACCGCACCAACGCCTCGCGGACCCTGCTCTACAACATTGTGGAAGACAAGTGGGATGCCGACCTTCTGAAGCTACTCAACATTCCCGAGAGCATGATGCCGGAGGTGGTGTGGTCCAGCGAAAAAATTGGCCGCGTCACCACCACGCTCGGCCTTGGAGACATTGAGATTGCGGGCATCGCCGGCGACCAGCAGTCTGCGCTCTTCGGCCATTTATGCACGCGCGCCGGAGACGCCAAATGTACCTACGGCACCGGATGCTTTTTGCTGCAAAACATCGGCAATCAGTTCACGCTCTCCAGCGAGCGGCTGCTGACCACCCTCACTTGCAGCCCGGCACGAAAGCTGGAATACGCTCTGGAGGGAAGCATCTTTATCGGCGGGGCCGTGGTGCAGTGGATGCGCGACAACATGAAATTCATCGCGCAATCGCCTGAGATTGAAGCGCTGGCCAGGTCGGCGGAGTCTTCCAATGGCGTCTACTTCGTGCCGGCGTTCACCGGGCTGGGCGCGCCGTGGTGGGACCCGAATGCCAGCGGCCTCATCATCGGCCTTCAGCGCGGCACCCAAATTGGGCACATCGCGCGCGCCGCTCTGGAGAGCATTGCCTTCCAGGTGGCGGATGTTCTCAAAGCGATGGACCGCGGCTCCGGAAAGTCCTCGACTCATTTGCGCGTGGATGGCGGCGCCGCGAGCAACGACCTTCTCATGCAGTTTCAGGCCGACCTGCTCGGCATTCCGCTGGAGCGGCCGGCGGTGTTTGAGGCCACGGCACTCGGGGCCGCGTACCTCGCGGGCCTTGCGACCGGCTTCTGGCCCGACGTGGAAACGCTCGCGCGGAAGCGGGCTTCCGACACGGTATTTCGCCCGGCGGCGGGTTCGCCGGAAATGGAGCGCCGGTATGCCAAATGGACCGACGCGGTGGGCCGCGCAAGGTCCTGGAACACCGGGCCCGCATGAAGCGCGAAGATATGCTGGCTCGCGTGCGCGAGCGTAAAGAACCGTGGGACATGCTTGTGATTGGAGGAGGCGCGACCGGCGCCGGGGTCGCCCTCGACGCGGCCAGCCGCGGCTACTTCGTGCTTCTGCTGGAGCGCGAGGATTTTGGCAAGGGGACCTCTGGCCGCAGCACCAAGCTGATTCATGGCGGCGTCCGCTATCTCCAGCAAGGCAAGCTCTCGCTGGTAATAGAGGCCCTGAAAGAACGCGACATTTTGCTGCGGAACGCGCCCCATCTGGTGCATGAGCTTCCGTTCCTCATTCCCAGCTATACGTTTTTGGAAAAGCCATTTTATGGTGCGGGACTGAAGCTTTATGACCTGCTCGCGGGCGGAAGCGGCTTCCAAAAATCAAAGCTGCTCTCCCAAACGCAGGCCCTGGACCTCCAGCCCTCAATCCGGCAGAAAGACCTCCGCGGCGGCGTTCTTTACTACGATGGCCAGTTCGACGACGCGCGCCTGCTGATCACGATTGTGACAACCGCGGCGGACCACGGCGCGACGGTTCTGAATCATGCTGGCGTGGTCGAAATTACCAAAGACAGCGCCGGCGTCGTGAACGGAGCCATTGCCGTCGACGGCGAAACCGGCGAAAGACTTCGCTGCGAAGCCCGCGTGGTTGTGAACGCCACAGGCATTTTCTCTGATGAAGTCCGCCGCCTGTCGGACGCCGGCGCGCCTCCCATGATCGCGCCCAGCCAGGGAATTCATCTCGTTTTCGACAACTCCTTCCTCGACGGAGGGGCGGCCGTCATGGTCCCCCACACCAGCGATGGCCGCCTGATGTTTGCAATTCCGTGGCACGAACATACGTTGATCGGCACCACAGATACGCCCATCGCCGAGCCTTGCTACGAACCTCGCCCGCTGGAGCAGGAGATTCAATTCATTCTGGAAACCGCCGGGCGTTATCTGCGAAAAACGCCGCGAAGAGAGGACATTCTGAGCTCTTTTGCCGGGGTGCGCCCGCTGGTGAAACCTTCCGGCGCGGCGGCACGCGCCACTTCAAGGCTCTCGCGGGAGCACAGCATCAGCATCGACTCGTCCGGCCTGCTCACCATCTCCGGCGGCAAATGGACCACCTATCGCCGCATGGCTGAAGATGCGGTGGATGAAACCATCAAAATGGGACGGCTCAAGCCTGCTCCATGCGTCACAAAGGATCTCCGCCTGCACGGATACGACCCAACCCCGCCAAGCGCGTTCGCCGCCTACGGTTCAGACGCCGCGCACATTCGCGATCTGGCCGCAAGCGAACCGGACCTGACCCGGCAGCTTGATACCGAACTGCCATACACAGGCGCGGAGGTTGTGTGGGCCACCCGGAACGAAATGGCGCGCACCCTCGATGACGTGCTGGCAAGGCGCCTGCGTGCGCTGCCGCTCAATGCGCGCGCAGCGATGCGAATGGCTCCGGAAACTGCAAAGCTGCTGGCACGCGAGACAGGTAAAGATGAAGCTTGGGCTAAGGAGCAGGTGCGCGCCTTTCAGACTCTCGCCGCTCAGTACGCCCTCGATAGCCTCGGAGACACGACGGTCGCGCGCCTTGGCATTTGAATTGTGAATGCGTCCGGTTGGATGTCCGAGGCCAGCGCCTAAACAAGAGCGTCTGGTTTGTCGCTTGCTTAAAATTCAGTCGAGAACACGGCGAAGCTTTCGACTCGGAAGCCCCATGACTCTTTATGAAGCCGCGGAGTCGGTTCCGCGAAGTTCCGTTTCCAGAGACCAGTCGGAAGTGCCCGTTCCGCTCAGTTTGGCGCGGCGGCCCAACTGCGCATTGCCGTATTTGCCGGTTAACGGCTGCGAGTCGGATCGGCTTTCAGCTTGCTTCCCTCGGCACCCACAGGACTGGCGCCGCACGAGCCGTGTTCCAAGCTGAATTTGCTTGGGGCACGCGGGTGCTGCTCCGTTTCGGGCTTGCGGAGTCAGCTCTTCAAACAGAAGCTCAGCCGCGTTGCGGCCAATTTCCGCCACCGGCTGCTGCACTACGCTGATGGAGGGGCGCATGACCTCGGCCAGTTCAAAATCGTCGTAGCCGAGTAGTGCCATCTGGTCCGGTATGGCCAGACGCAGCTTTTGCAGCACCTCAAAAACAAAAATGGTCGTGCTGTTTTTAAGGGTCAGGATCGCATCCGGAGGTTCAGATTCGGCAAGCCTGTTCTTCACCGCTTGCTCGGCGGATTTGTAGTCGGTAATCAAGGTATCCAGAAGGCACGGGAGGCCGGCCGACTCAATGGCGCGCCGATAGCCATTGACGCGCTCGCGAATGGTGTAGAGGCCTAACTCGCCCGTCATGCAGACGATGCGTTTGTAGCCGTGTTCGATCAGATGCCGAGTGGCCCCACTCGCGCTCACAAAGTTGTCTGCTACGACTGAAGGAATGGCGGACCCTGACAATGGCCGGTCCATCGCAACGACCGGCACACCGGTGCCGGCCAGGGCATTGCTCAGTTCGGTGCTTTCAGAGTTTGAAGGCGAAATGATGAGTCCGTCAGCGCGATGGCTTACGAGTGCGTTAATGCTCTCCAACTCCGATTGCAAATCATTCTGACTGGTTGTGACGATCAGCAGGGAATCATTGGCGCGAGCGACCGACTGTGCCGCTTCAGCGCATCTGGCAAAGAATGGATCGGCAATACTGGGAATGATAAGACCGATGGTCCTTGTGGGATGACCTTTGAGAATGCGCGCAGCCTGGTTCGGCATATACCCCAGAGTTTTTATTGCTCTCTGCACTCGCGCCAGCGTTTTGGGGTCAACTCGCTTTCCACCATTGATGACGCGTGAGACGGTTGTGGTCCCGACGCCGGCTGCGGTGGCCACTTCACTCAGAGTTGGTTTCTTACCTTGCTTTGTCATATTGTCCAGTCATGTGGCGGCTATCATTGAATTGCCAGCCGCCCTGCCGTGTTGCGTTGCTTGTGTTTCCATAGTCATTGAGTTAGACGAAACAAGAACTTGCCACGACTACTTCCGCTGATACGGATTGGGCGTATCAGTGGAAGCGTGCGTGCTGTAGAGCTTTTGGCATATCGCGAACTGTTGACGTGCGAGGTCAGGAAGGCCTTCGTGTTGATAGAGCCGGCCCAGCTTAAAGTGCGGTCCGGAAGCTTTGGGCGCAAGCGCCACTGCCGTTTCGAGCTGATGCTGTGCTTCGGTCAAGCGAGTGCAGGCCTCGAGAGCAAAGGCCAGCTCTTCATGAATCTTTGGGTTCTCAGGGGCGAGCCTGGAGGCCTGCTGCAAAAAAGGAATGGCCTTTTCCGGCTGGTTCTGGTTTGTAAGCAAGGTCCCAAGATTCAGGTATGGCTGTGGGTCCGCGGGTTGGCTTCCCTGCCACGCAATAGCCTGCCGATAGGCCGCGGAGGCTTCGTCCAGCTTGTTCAATCCTTCCCAGGCAAGTCCGAGATTGTTTTCCGCCTCAATGTAGCGGGGGCGCAACTTCAGCGCCTGCTCAAAACTGGCAATCGCTTTTGTGAACTGGTCCTCGTTATATTGCGTTCGCCCCAGCAGATACCAGGCATCGGAGTCGTTCGGCGTCAGGCGTGTGACTTCGGAAAACCACTTCTGAGCATCCGGAAAATCTCTCAGCAAGACGTAATCCGAAGCCACGATTTTCAGTTCGCTGGCGGCCGGATGCCGGAACCGCGCTCCGGAGGTAAACGCGGCAAGCGATTCGCGCGGCTTGGCCTCGCGAAAATAGACATACCCCAGCAGGAAATATGCGTCCGCGGAAGATGGGTTCGCCGCGATGAAGCGGTGCAGGGCCGCTTCTGATTCAGAGTTCCGGCCCGAGTTGGCCAACTGGCGCGCAGTGGCCAAAGGACCTTCGGTTTGCGCGGCAAATACGGGGCATGACACAAGCAACGCCAATGCGAAGACAGCGAGTTTCAGGCCCACGGCTGCCTTCATCGTGTGGTTCCGCTTCCTGCCGGCGCGCGGCAAGTATCCGCCGACTGCAAAAACTGCTGAAGTTCCCTGACGCCGGGGTTGTAAACAAGAGTGGTCGTCAGAGTGCTCCGAACGCCGGCCGCATCGCCCCTTGCGCACTCCACGCGCGCAAGATTCATGGCGAGTCCGGCGACATCCTGGTTTCTGCTGAAGGCCCTTTGCAGCAGCCGCAGCGATTCGGAGGAGTCTCCTTGTTTCGCCATCAGCACGCCGAGATCGGAATTTGCCGTGAGGTCATTGGGGTCCAGGCGAAGCGCCTCTTGAAAAAACGACTCTCCCCCCTTGATGTCTCCGCGTTCGATGCTCAGCAAGGCCAGTGCGTCGAGCGCGGGCTTGTCCTGGTCGTTTTGAATTTTCTGCTGCTGTGAGCTGAGCAGAGACCAGGCTCTGGCTCCTTCCGCACCGTTTCCCCTGAGGTACGCAAGGTAGTACGCCATTCCGAGATCGCGCGTGTTTGCTTCAGGAGAAAAAATTGCCTGGAGCACATTGGTTGAGCTTGACTGCGCCACCGGTTGCCGATTGGGACGGCGCAGAATGCGATGATCTGTCCACGCCACATGGGGAATATTTTCCGCTCCGTTGTGGGGCATATGGCATCCGATGCAATCGGGATTGTCCGGATGATGTGTTTTCACGAAGGACGGCGTTCCGTGGCAGACCAGGCACTTGGATCGATAGAACGCAACTCGCTGCGCGGGGGCGGGTGTGAAATGGGGATCGTGGCAACTGGTGCAGGACATGCGATCTCCGCTGACGCGCTTGCACATGCTCGTGTTGAACTGCTCAACTTCGCTTACTCCGCGGGCAAGGGGATCGCTTTTTGTGTAGGTGTAAAAGGCGAGGTAATCAGCAATTGAGTCGCCGGGCCGAAAATTCAGCATCGAACGTCCGGCCCGCTCGACTGTGATGTCAGCTTCCAGGTGACAACTAATGCAAAGGGAATCCCGCTTGTCCGCAGAAAGCCTGGCTGTGTTCACAACCGGAGCTTTGCCTTTTGTCGCGACGTGCTGAGCGGTGTCGCCGTGACACTGTTCGCAAGTAATGCCTCCATGAAGAAACGGGAGACCGGCGTAGCGATTCATAGTTCCGGGATCGCTGGGCTGCACGCTGCTCATGTGGCACCGCATACAGCCACTCTGCATGGCGAGTCCGGGAAGCATTTGCGTTGCGTTGCTCAGGCCGGGCTTCATGTCCAGTTTGCCGGCAGCCGAATACCAGGCCACCGGAGACTCGAACAGATAATGGTTTACCGAATAAAGCCATGTTGTTCCGAGATGCCCGAAACCAAAAAAATAGATCAGGTTCTGTTGGCCGGAGCCACCAGGGACACCGTGATTGCTCCACCTGAGAACCGGCCTCCCGTCAACATCTTCGAGCGTGTAGTCCACGTGAGACAAGGCGTGGTTGTAGCGCCCAGGTGTGAATCGTTCCGCGGCGGGGCCGCTGGCATTCGCCATTGGCGTGAGCAGGTAGGAGTTATAGATGGCGCGGTGGCATTGCGCGCATGAAACGTCAGCGACTTTCACGGGAGTGGCAGTAACAGGTGCGGCTGTGCTCGCCTTCGTACGCTCTGGACGAGGCGCGGCTAACAAGAAACCGACGAGAAGTATCAAAAGAACCCTGCTCATTCGCCACTAGCCGGCGGATTCCCGGCGCCTTTCCGGCACAATTGCCCGACAATTCCGCGCCCCTGCTCAATGACGTAGATACAGTCCGGCGCCGGCACGCTCACCTTTTCCTTACGTCCCCCGGGCCAGGAAAGTTCCAGATTGTCGATGCGTGTCGACTGTCCCAGACCAAAATGCACCCGTGGATCATTGGAAGAAGCGAAACTGCCGCCACTGAGCACGTCTCCGCGCTGCGTGATGCCTCCAGCAGTAAGGAAAACTGAAGCGCCGGTAGCATCTCGCGGACCGCCTTGGCCGCCGATCAGCCGGAACTCTACCCAGTGGTCGTGGCCGGGGTCGACGTTGCGCAGCAGCGTGGGAGAACCATCAAGATTATTGATGACCACATCGATTCTTCCATCGTTGAACAGGTCGCCAAAGGCCGCGCCGCGGGCCTTCAGCGCAAGGGCAAGCCCGCCGCCTTTGACCGCAGGCATAAGGGAAAATTTTCCGTTCCTCAAGTTTCGGAAGAGCAGAGGCCGCTGCGCGAAGCTGGTGCCCCAGTCATGCTTGTCCACCTCGGGATACACGTGCCCATTGGCCAGAAAAAGGTCCTTCCAGCCATCGTTGTCAAAGTCAATGAACCCATCTCCCCAACCAAGAAACGGGATCGTGGGAGATGCTATGCCCGATG
>DASTXK010000323.1:0-4669 GCA_035765555.1 Acidobacteriaceae bacterium | reverse complement strand
CGATTCAGAATTCCAGTCGTTCAACCAAATCATGGCAGCTTTACGCGCGCTCGGCTCTGAATATCCGATTGAGGATGCAATTCAGCAAGGCTTGCGTAAACGCGATCTTTATCTGGCCTCACCTCAAGTATGCCGATATATTCTATGGAATTATGAAGAATCTCTTGCCTACACATTGGGCCTGAATTCTACAATCGACGAGCACGAGCGAGCACAAATATGGCGTCTGCGTGCGAACGATTCCATTGAACATATTTTCCCGCAAAATGCGAGCAACGGGTGGCGAGGAAAAGGATGGCAAAATGGTTCTGGGCCTTCATCGAGAGAAGACAACGTGCATCGCCTTGGCAATCTCTTGCTTCTCCCTCAACCTTTGAATGCACAAGCGCAAGCGGGCCCCTTTAGTCAAAAGAAGATCATCTATGGCCAGCACCATCTGCGAATGATCGATAAGGTTTGCGCGCTCGACGATTGGACGTTTGATTCGATTGATGAACGCGAAAACGAGCTAGCAGCGTGGGCTGAAAAGCGGTGGGCCGACATTTAAGCCTCGCCTACCACCTTCGTCCGCAGTGCTACCCTTGCTCTCGATGAAAATCTCCGGACAAATCCTCCGCTAATTCGCCCCCCGTTCTCGGCCAGCACATCACCCCACGTAAACATCTCGGCGATGGCCGACCCCCAGCACCAGTACAACAAGCCGCGAGTCTTCGATGGTGGCGATTCTGTCTGAGCACACGCCCGATTGGCCGCGTTCGTCGATCAGCGGATCCAGCACCCGGCCGGCTTTCTCGCTCCGCCACTTGGATTCGCTAACAATGTAGAATCTGACGTTGAAATGCAGAGCGTGTGGGAAAGCTCCGTATGAATCGTCGCGAATTCCTGGTCGCGCTCACAGCGAGTGCCGCGGGCGTTGGCGTTTCCGGAGCGCAAGTACTTGGGGGAATGGCGTCGCGGGGAGTTCGGCCCCAGCCGCGAGGGAAGCCTTCTGGCTTGCCGTTTCATGCGCGCTTCACTGACGTGGCCGCCAGCGCGGGCCTGAAAGAGCCAGTGATTTACGGACCACTCCACCACATGGATTACATCCTGGAATCGATGGGTTGCGGGGTCGCCTTCCTCGACTATGACAACGATGGTTGGCTGGACATCTTCCTGCTCTCGGGGACACGCCGAGGGGGGCCTGTGGCGGGCGCGACCAACCGACTTTACAAGAACAATCGCGACGGCACATTCACCGATGTAACGGAAAAAGCGGGACTGGTGCGTCAGGGCTGGGCATGTGGAGTCACGGTTGGCGATTACAACAACGACGGTTTCGACGACTTGTTTATTACCTGCTGGCCGCAGAACATTCTCTACCGCAACAACGGCGACGGTAGTTTTACCGATGTGACGAAGCAGGCGGGGCTGCTACATCCGGGCAATCGTTGGGGGACCGGATGCACATGGGTGGATTATGACCGCGATGGTCATTTGGACCTGTTCGTCTCCAATTACCTGGTGTTCGATTTTGAAAAGATTCCGTCCACGGGCAAGGACCCCAACTGTGATTACAAAGGCGTGCCTGTGAACTGCGGGCCGCGCGGCCTGCTCCCTGAACGACCCATGCTCTACCACAATAACGGCGACGGGACTTTCACAGATGTTACCGAAAGCTCCGGCGTTGGAGCCGTGCAGCCGGCGTATGGGTTAACGGCAGTGGCCGCGGACCTGGACGGCGATGGCTGGCAGGAGATTTACGTCGCGTGCGACTCGACTCCGAGCCAGCTGTTTCATCGTCGCAAGGATGGCACTTTCGAGGAAGTCGGATTGGAGTCTGGCATCGCGGTCAACGGGGATGGGAGAGAGCAAGCCGGAATGGGCGTCGCGATCGGGGACTTCGATACCGACGGTCTGCTGGATGTACTGAAAACTCATTTTGCAGAGGACACAGCGGCTCTCTATCAAAACATAGGCGAGCTCCAATTTAATGATGTCACGCTGCGCTCCGGCCTTGGCGTGGAGACACGGTACGTGAGTTGGGGTGACGGCATGGTCGACTTGGACAACGACGGCCTGCCGGACATTTTCTGGGTGACCGGGAGCACTTTCCCCGAAGTAGAGCGAAAATTTCCGGAGTTTCCTTTCAAATCTCCACGAATCCTGTTTCGCAATCTTGGCGGCGGCCGATTTGAAGAGCTTCTGGAGGGGGCGGGCCCGGCGATCAATGAAACTCATGCAAGCCGCGGAGTGGCTTTTGGAGACTTCGATAATGATGGCGACCTCGACATCCTGATCATGAACATCAACGAGCTGCCGTCGCTCTTACGGAATGATCTCAGCGGATCGGCGCATTGGCTCAAGGTGAAGCTGGTGGGAACTCGCTCGAACAGAAGTGCCATTGGAACTGTGGTTACGGCGGTATATGGAAAAAATCGCCAGTCACAGGCGGTAATGGCCTCAGGCAGCTATCTTTCCTGCAGCGACCGGCGCTTGCACTTTGGGTTGGGAAAAGCGGTTATGGCAGACCTGGAGATCATCTGGCCGAGCGGCGCTCGCGAGTCGATCAAGGGTCTCCGCGCCGATCACCTGGTTACCGTAAAAGAGGGCGTAGGGGTGATTGCGCAGGAGCGATTTGGCCATGGCTAAGCCCCTGATCGTTCTTCTGCTGATGTTCGCGGTTGGAATTTCGCCGGCGCAGAGCCGCCGACCCGGGGTGGATGCCTTTCTCAGTCGCGGTGCCCAACTCATGCAGAGCCATATGTTCCAGCAGGCCGCGGAGCAGTTCAAGCAAGCGCTGGTACTCAATCCGCGGGATCCACGGGCGCACATGCAGTACGCAATCTGCCTTCTTTCGCTGGGCCACAATAACGAAGCGCGCCAACAATTCGAGAAGGTCCGCCAACTGGCGGGCAACTCCCGGTTTGTGACTTACTATCTTGGACGGCTCGATCTGCTCTCTAACAATTACCCTTCAGCGATCGAGAGGCTCTCTTCAATATCCGGCGATCCGCCGTTCCCGGACACGGCATTTTATCTGGGAGAGGCATACACTTCGTCGGGCAATGTGGATGACGGAATTAAATGGCTTGAGCGCGCGGCCAAACTGCTGCCGAGAGATTACCGCGTCCATTACCGGCTGGCGCGCGCATTCTCAAGCGCGGGACAAAGGCAGGATGCATCGCGCGAGTACAAACTCTATACGCTTTACCTGAATGAACATAAGGATACAGAAACGGAGGTCCGCGCTTGCTCCGAGGCGCTGCACACCAAGCCAGTAAACGCGGCGCATCAAATTTGCCAGCGAATGTTCGATCCGAATGATCCGGAGAAGCTCACGCTACTGGGGCAAATGTATGGCGATGCAGGAGCCTACGAGGACGCGCTGGACCCATTGCGGCGAGCTGTGCAGCTCGATCCGAACTCGTTCCAGGCGTGGCACGACCTGGGACTCACGTATTTCCGCCTTAAACGATATGGGGAAGCGCGCGCGCCGCTGGAGAAGGCTGTCCGGTTGCGCCCGGAATCCTACGGTTCGGTGGTGCTGCTGGGCGCAACGCTTTATATGCTAAGGGACGATGCTGCGGCGCTGCCGGTGCTGGAACACGCGCATCGCCTCAAGCCGGACGACGCTCAGACGGCCGCGGTGCTTGAGAAGCTCCGGGCGGAGCAGCAGAAGAAATGAAGTCCAAACGGTGTATGCGAAACTAGGGTGTTCTCCGCCGGGAACAGCACCTTTGGAACGAACTTTACGGCCAGCAACATTATCGGCGATCCTTTCAGTATTCGAGGTTCGGTCATTTCAGAGAACTACTGCGCTACGGCGGCGGCCAAGCCCGGCCAATTGGTCCTTTTCGTCAAGCCTCTGTCGTTCTGGCAACGCCTTTGGGAAGGGGTTCTCATCGTGACCGCATACGGCGGGTGCGCCTCTGGATGGTCAAGAGAGTGTCTCCGTGTCGGAGCGTCCGATCGACGGTTTGCACTTGGATGGCAGGCGTGACCTATACTTTCGACGGGGCGGGCGAGCGGGTGAAGGACTCCTCGTCCAGGCTCTACTGGTACGGCGTGGACGGCTCGGTGCTGGCGGAGACCGACGCGTCCGGGAACATGATGAACGAGTACGTCTTTTTCGACGGCATTCGGGTGGCGCGGCGGGATTCGAGCGGAAACGTGTACTACTACTTCGGCAACGTGCTGGGTTCGGCGGCGATCACTACGGCCACGGGCAGCCTCTGTTACGACGCGGACTTCTATCCTTTTGGCGGGGAACTCACATTTATCAACACCTGCGTGCAGAATTACAAATTCGCGGGCATGGAGCGCGATTCGGCCAGCGGGCTGGATCGAACGATCTTCCGTCAATACGCTTCGCAGTACGGCCGCTGGCTCAGCCCCGACCCCTACAATGGAAGCTATGATGTCAACAACCCGCAGACCATGAACCGGTACAGTTATGTCATGAACAACCCGACCTCCTTTGTGGACCCGCTGGGGCTGGACCACGTTGCGTTTTCCGGCGGGTGTATTTTGTTCTATTCAGATACTTCCGGAAGCGTAGGCTATGGCGACAACGGCGTGTTGCAGGTTAATGTGAGCGAACAACTCGAAGATGAGTGGTGCGGATTAGACAATGGTTCAGCCTCGACTCAACCGTACCTGTGGCCAACCGGAGACGGCGGTGGAGGCGCCC
>DASTXK010000322.1:0-6364 GCA_035765555.1 Acidobacteriaceae bacterium | reverse complement strand
CGCTCCTCACTGCGGCTGAGGCGGCGGTGCGAGCACATGCCTTCCAGCAGAAACTCGGACGCGGCGACCAGATGCTCCGGCGAATCGGTGCTAGCAATGCCGAGCGGCGAGAGCTTATCAAAGAGCCCCTGAATTTCGCTGAGTTCTTCCACTGTTTGCGCGGCGGATTTCGCATCCTCGATTTTTGTCGTCCCGCCGAGGTTGAACCACTGCTCGATCTGCTGCGTGTTTGTATCGGCGAAATATTTGTCGAAGGTTTTGCCGATGGCGGCGCGAACCACTTCCCTCACCACCGTGTCCGCTCCGCGCATCTCGCCTTCATACTCGAGTTCGAGCTTGCCGGTGATTCCAGGCAGCGCGGCATAGAGGTCGCCAACGCGCGGCAGCACCAGCTTTTCACCATGCAGCAGCGCGCGGCGCTCGGCATTGGAGAGGACGAGTTCCATAGTCGAAATGGGCAGCCGTTGGCTGACCCCGCTGCGCTTATCCACGCGCTTGTCTTCGCGGGCGGAGAAAGCCACCTGCTCAATCAGCTCGCGGAGATATTGCGGGATAACTGTCTCCGCGTGGTCTCGCTCGGTCCATGCCTCCTGCGCCGTGATGGCCAAGCCCTCTTCCAGCGTTTCGGGGTAGTGCGTGCGAATCTCCGAACCAATGCGGTCCTTGAGCGGCGTCACAATTTTGCCGCGTGCGGTGTAGTCCTCGGGATTGGCGCTGAAGACGAGCGCCACGTCGAGTTCGAGCCGCACCGGGTAGCCCTTAATCTGCACGTCGCCTTCCTGCATGATGTTGAACAGCGCGACCTGGATTTTTCCGGCAAGGTCGGGCAGTTCGTTAATGGCGAAGATGCCGCGATTGGCGCGGGGCAGCAGGCCATAGTGCATGGTCAGCTCATTGGAGAGGTCCTGTCCGCTGCGAGCGGCTTTGATGGGATCGATGTCTCCGATGAGGTCGGCCACCGTGACATCGGGCGTGGCGAGCTTTTCAACGTAGCGGTCGTTGCGGGAGAGATAGGCGACGGGGGTCGCGTCTCCTTCGCGGGCGACCAGATCGCGGCAGCGCGCGCAAAGAGGATGGTAAGGATTGTCGCGAATTTCGCATCCGGCGATGTAGGGAGTGTGTTCATCGAGAAGGGCGGTGAGCGAGCGCAGAATGCGGCTTTTGGCCTGGCCGCGCAGTCCGAGGAGAATGAAATTTTGCCGCGAGAGCACGGCGTTCACGATCTGTGGAACGACCGTGTCCTCGTAGCCGATGATTCCGGGAAAGATCGTCTCGCCCGCGCGCAGCTTCGCGATCAGGTTCTCTCGCAGTTCGTCCTTCACGGAGCGGGCGGCGAGGCGGTCTTCAGAGAATTCCTTATGCTTACGGAGTTCCCCTATGGTTTGCGGCAGATTGCGAGGCGCCATTCGATTCCTCCGAAGATGAGTCACTGTTCCTAGATTAGACCCATTGCCGGGGCGGAAGTCTGCATCGGGAGGAAGCGCGTCCCGCATCGATTGAAGCCGCATTGAAAGCAGGCGACTTAAGCTCGTCGCTCAGGATCAGATGTTTCCAAATTGGATTGATGCGCCATTCTCCGCCATGGCCCCTTCATTCCTGTCAATCCGCGCTGGTACACTCTCTTTTCCGTGTTTGGAGGAGTTTTTGCCCGAACCAACCAAGTTGCAGCCCGCCGAATTTCAGCCCTACGTCCCGGCCCATGAGTCGCGCCGCGAGTTCACGTTCCGCGCCGTGCTGCTGGGCTGCATTTTTGCGCTGCTGTTTGGGGCCGTTACGGTGTACGTGGGCTTGCGTGCGGGCCTCACGGTGGCTGCGTCGATTCCCATCGCCGTGCTTTCTATCAGTGTGCTGCGGGCGCTGGGCCGGGCGTCGATTCTCGAAAACAACATTGTTCAGACCACTGGAAATGCTGGCCAATCCATTGCCGCTGGAGTCATCTTTACGCTGCCCGCGCTGATTTTCCTCGGCTTTGATCTGGAGTACATTCGCATCTTCATCCTTGCGCTGCTGGGCGGATGGCTGGGCGTGCTGTTCATGATTCCGCTGCGACGGCAGCTCATTGTGGAAGAGCACGGGAACCTGACCTATCCCGAAGGAACGGCCTGCGCCGATGTTCTGGTGGCGGGCGAGCGCGGTGGATCGTTCGCCAGCCGAGTTTTTTTCGGCCTTGGGTTCGGCGCGCTGTATACGCTTTTCCAGAACGAGAACCTGTTGGGCGCGTGGCCAAGCAGTCCGAACTACGAGCCGAAATGGCTGCCGGGCGCTTCGCTGCGCTGCGACGCCACGCCCGAATACATGGGCGTGGGCTACATCATAGGGGCGCGCGTGGCGGGAGTGCTGTTCGCGGGAGGCGTCTTTAGTTGGTTCGTGCTGATGCCGGCCATTCACTTCTTCGGCGCGCGCTTCCCAAGTCCGGTTTATCCCGGAACCGCGCCCATCGCGCAAATGAGCCCGAGCGATCTGTGGAGCGCGTATGTGCGGCCCATGGGCGCGGGAGCCGTCGCTGCATCGGGGCTCATCACGCTGCTGCGGACGCTGCCCACCATCTTCAGCGCGCTCAAGGCCGGAGCGCAGATGCTGGGCAAAAAAGTTTCCGCAGCATCGGCCAAGCGCACCGACCGCGACATTCCCATGCCCATTGTGCTGGTGGGCAGCGCGGTGCTGGTGGCCATGATCTTTTTTTTCCTTCAGTTCAAGCCCGTGCCCGGCGCGCAGGTGGGCTGGCTTGCGAACGTTGCCGCCGCGCTGCTGATTTTCTTTTTTGGATTCCTGTTTGTCACGGTTTCTTCGCGCATCGTGGGCCTGATTGGAAGCTCCGCGAACCCCATCTCCGGCATGACCATTGCCACGCTGATGGCGACGGCGGCAATTTTTCTGGTGAAGGGCTGGACCGCGCCCGCGTTCGGAGCGCTGGCCATCAGCATTGGGGGAGTCGTTTGCATCGCGGCAGCCAACGCCGGAGACACGTCCCAGGACCTGAAAACCGGATTCATCGTGGGCGCGACTCCGTGGAAGCAGCAGCTCGCCGTGATGGTTGGCGTAATTGTGTCGGTATTCGCCATTGGGCTGACGCTGAAGGCGATGAACCGGGGCCTCGAAACCTTCACCCCAATGAAGGAGCCGATCGCCTACAACATGAACGCGCCGATTCCTGGCGTTCACGTCGAGGAACAGCATTTTGACCGGACGCGGTTCCTGCTGACCGAGCCGGACAAATCCACGCAATTTGTGGGCGGCAGCCAATACATGCTGCTGAATGCGCTGGGATCGCCGGTGCTGCCCAATGGGAAGTATCTCTACAACCCCGCAACCGGAAAGATTGAGATTCAGTGGTCGCAGGGCATCGGCAGCGAGCAGGCCGCCGCGCCGCAGGGACGGCTCATGGCCACGGTCATTAACGGAATCCTGACACGCAAGCTGCCGTGGGGACTGGTGCTGCTGGGAGTCTTCCTTGTAATCGCGGTGGAGTTGCTTGGCGTTCGATCGCTGTCCTTCGCGGTGGGGGCTTATCTTTCCATTGGAACGACGCTGGCGATCTTCTGCGGAGGCGTGGTCCGATGGATCATCGACCAACATGCCGAGCGCTCAGGAATCGCCGCTGAGGCGGAGACGGAAGTTTCGCCGGGCTCGCTTTACGCCAGCGGACTGATCGCCGCCGGAGGCATCATGGGCCTGATCGGCGTGGCGCTCAAACTTTACGAAGCGGCCACTGGGCACGAGCCGCATTTCTGGTTCCCCGCCGGGTCCGCGCCGTACCGGATTCTCTATCACCCATCAGTGTCGGTAATTATGTTCGCACTGCTCGGGTTCTCGCTCTACTATTTCGCGCGGAAACCGCTGAATAAGGAGTAACAGACCTAATCGCTCGCTGAAGCTTCTTCGCCGTGAAACTGAGCAATGTGTTCGCGGCTCGGCGCTTTCGTAAGTGCGCTAACCACGATCAGGCAAACTACGGCCACGAACAGCGCCGGGAAGATCGCGTCAAGTTTGGCTATAGCGGCAGGCAGGTGGGTCCGCAAGTGTTGCACGGCATAGGTTGAATCCCAGAAGACCGTGACGAATGTTCCGGACGCGATAGCGCTCACTGCTCCATAGGCGTTCGCGCGCCGCCAATAAAATGCGGCGAGAATGACCGGCGTCAGCGCAGCGGCATAGACCGTGTAGGCGTAAAGCATCATCTTGACGATGGAGCCGGTGTGCAGCGCCTGGTATAAGGCCCAGATGCCAAGCAGCACAACCATGAGCCGCGAGACGATCAGCACACGCTTGTTCGAGGCCTGCGGAGAAACGTAACGCACAAAGACATCGTTGACGAGGTTGGTGGCTGGCGAAAACAGATAGTTGTTGGCCGTGGAAACGACCTTCGCGAATATCGCTCCCATCATGAGCGCGCCCAGCCAGGCGGGCAGTCCGTGCAACGCGCTGAAGGCAAGGATTTCGCGCGGGCGGTTGGCGATTTCTCCGGTGCGGTAGATGGCCGAGCCAACCACGGCAAGAGCCACGATAACCGTTTCCAGAATCACAGTGCCGATGATCCAGCCCACCACGGAAATCCGCGCGTCGCGCTCTGATTTGGCGGAGAAAAACTTCTGATACATCGACTGATTGCCCAGCATGAGCAGGAATGTGGGCAACCATAACGCCAGCGCCTGCATGAGCGACAAGTCTCCGAGCACCTCAAAATGCGTGGCGGGCAGCGTGTGCGTCACCGTGCTCCAACCGCCTGCCGTATGGGTAAGGAACGGAAATGCGACGACCAGCGTGATGGTCGCGAGCAGACCGATGAACAGGTCCATGTAGGCGACGGACGACATGCCGGCGAGCGCGGTAAAGGCAATGACGAAGAAGGCCAGAATGTACTTGCCGAGGTCGGCCGAAATGACGGTGGGAAAAATAAGGTGCAGAATATCTCCGCCGCCGATGAGTTGATAGCTCGTAATGCCGGTATAGGCGAAGAGAATGGCGATGACGCCCAGCACGCGGGCCGCCTGGTTGTAGCGCGCCTCCAGCAGATCCGGAATGGTGAACTGCGCGAATCGACGCGCGCGCGGCGCGATGAAGTAGATAAAGAGCAGGCCGACCCATCCGCCACCAGCGATCCACAACGCCACAAAGCCGTGGTTGTAGGCCTCCTCCGCGCCGCCCAGCAGCGAGCCCGAGCCGATCCACGAAGAAAGCAGCGTGAAGACAAGAACAAAAGCGGGCAGAGAGCGGCCGGCGACGAGGTAGTCGGCCTTCGTCTTCACCTTGCGCATACGAGCAAGCGAAACGACGAGAAGAACGAGAACAATTGCGCCCACAACGGCGGCGTAAAGTGGCGACATGCGGAGTCCCTGCTGAATTCAGAATTGGATAAGGAATAGTGTACAGATGCGCGTTGACGGCGGTCGCGTTTATCGCGCGGGATATTCGCGCGCGCCGAACAGCGCGGTGCCGATGCGGATGAGGGTCGAGCCTTCCTCGATGGCAGTTTCAAAATCACCAGACATGCCCATGGAAAGCTCTCGCAAATTGAGGCGAGGATAACGGCGCGAAAGATCGTCGCGAAGCTCCCGAAGCCTCCGGAAGCAGGCGCGAGCGGAGTCGGGATTGCCGTCGAAGGGCGGAATGGTCATCAGCCCATCAACATGGATATTCGCAAGGTCGGGCGCGCGCTCCAGCGTTTGCTGCAATTCAGGGCTGGATGGATCAAAGCCGGTCTTCGCCTTTTCCCCGCTCAGCTTGATTTCGAGCAGAACGGGAAGCTGTTTTCCAGCGCGAACCGCTGCATCGCCCAGCCGCTCCAACAGCCGAAGGGAATCGACAGAATCGATTGCCGAGAAAATGGCGGCAGCCCGCCCAGTCTTGTTCGATTGCAAGTGCCCGATCAGATGAACTTCAGCAGCTTCGGAAATTTTCTCTCGCTTTGCCTCAAACTCCTGCACGCGATTTTCGCCGAAGAGCGTGAGACCCGCTTCAACGGCCTCGCAAATGGCCTCCGCCGGATGCGTCTTCGACACGGCCATGAGCCGCACGCTCTCGCGCTCGCGTCCCGCGCTGCGGCAAGCTGCCGCGATGCGCTCCTCAATGGCGGCCAGCCGGTCTCGAAAGGATTCCGTCATTTCCTCATCTTAAGCTTCGCGATAATCCAGCAGCACGAGGCCGATCAGGATAAAGCACAGCGGCCATACCCACGCCGCGCGGCGCGACGCTTTGCCCGGCGGCAGACGCATCTGGAGCCAGCGCGCCCATCCCGCTGTCGCACCCAGAACGGCGATCGCCCCGTGACTCATGCCCACCAGTGTCTCGTTCTTCGCGTCCTCTCCAAAGCCATGCATGTGCGTGAGCAGCAGCGCCCCGCCGACGGCGCACAGCAGGGGAAAAA
>DASTXK010000321.1:0-8331 GCA_035765555.1 Acidobacteriaceae bacterium | reverse complement strand
CAGGCGGCATGCCCGCGAATTTCCTCGACGTGGGCGGCGGCGCGAACGAGCAGCAGATTGAGCACGCCTTTGAGATTTTGCTGTCGGACAAGAATGTTCAGGCGGTCTTCATCAATATCTTTGGCGGCATTCTGCGCGTGGATACGCTAGCGCAGGGCGTTGTCGGCGCGGCGAAGAAGACGAACGTGAAGGTCCCGGTGGTGCTGCGGCTTGAAGGAACAAACGTTGAACAGGGACGGAAGATTCTGAAGGAATCTGGTCTGAACTTCATCATCGGCGACACCATGCAGGACGGAGCACAGAAGGTTGTCGCTGCGGCAAAGGGAGGCAAGTAGAGATGGCGGTACTGGTAGATAAGAACACTCGCCTCATTGTGCAGGGCATTACGGGCAAGGAAGGCACCTTTCACGCGAAGGGCTGCGCCGAGTACGGAACCAAAGTCGTCGGCGGAGTGACACCCGGCAAGGGCGGAACTACGCATGAAGGCTGGCCGGTATTTAACACGGTGGAGGAAGCCGTGGAGAAGACGGGCGCGAACGCCACGGTGATTTTCGTGCCGCCTCCGTTCGCGGCGGACGCGATTCTGGAAGCGAACGCGGCCAAGCTGCCGCTCATTATCTGCATCACGGAAGGCATTCCCACCAACGACATGGTGAAGGTGTGGAGCGTGCTGAAGAATTCGAGCTCGCGACTCATCGGGCCTAACTGCCCGGGCGTGATTTCGCCGGGCAAGGCGAAGATCGGCATCATGCCGGGCCGTATTCACAAGGAAGGCCACGTCGGCATTGTCTCGCGGTCGGGGACGCTGACCTATGAGGCCGTCTATCAGCTTACGCAGCGCGGCATTGGACAGAGCACGGCCATCGGCATCGGCGGCGATCCCATCATCGGGACGACGCACATCGACGCGCTCAAGCTGCTGAATGAGGACCCCGAGACCGAGGCCATCATCCTGATCGGCGAGATCGGCGGAACGGCGGAAGAGGCTGCGGCCGAGTACGTAAAACAGCACGTGAAGAAGCCGGTGGTGGGCTTTATCGCCGGACAGACCGCGCCTCCGGGACGCCGCATGGGCCACGCCGGAGCGATCATCTCCGGAGGCCAGGGCACGGCCGCCGAGAAGATGAAGGCGCTGAAAGCTGCGGGGATTCACGTGGTGCAGTCGCCCGCAGAGATTGGCGAGACGCTGGCGAGAGTAATTGGGAAAGCATAGTCGAGAGGCTAAATCGCGCAGAGGTGGAATTTCTGATGTGGTGGTTATCATGAGTTTCATCTCTGCGCTTGTTCTGCAAGAACGGGATCGACAGTCCCACTTCGACGATCGCGCAGTAGCAGCCATATAAAAAGTATTTTTAACCCCCAGATAAGACCGCAATTGAGGACTGCAAACCACGGATCGTGGAGCAAATTGGAAAGTAAAGAGTGACTACCAGTAGATAAATGCAACGCCGCTATCACAAGACTCACAATTGCGTTGGATAGTAGGAAATATGCTCCAGTTTTCGGCGCAATAATGCTGATCAGTAGAGCCGGAATATCTAGGACAAAAGCGGCAGTAATAAATGCCCATCCCCAGTAAGAAGGCCAGTGGTTTCCATAGGAGGCGAGCATTCCAATTGTAAGTATGCAGTCAATTGGAATCAGGATGAAAGAGGCAATCGCCCCGATTTTCGAAAATGACTTCAACCTGACAGTACCCAAGGTCGGAACTCCGTAATTGTAGGCTTAACCAGTAGATATAAACTAGGAGAAATACTTGTCACAACGCACGTTCAGCATCATTAAGCCAGACGCGGTCCGCAAGGGCCACACCGGAGCCATTCTCGCCGAGATTGAGAAGGCCGGGTTCAAGATTGTCGCCATCAAGAAGCTTTCCATCTCGAAAGCGCAAGCCGAAGGCTTCTATTACGTCCACAAGGAGCGGCCGTTTTTCGGGTCGCTGACGGACTTCATGTCTTCGGGGCCGATCTTTCCGATGGTTCTGGAGAAGGACAACGCCATCGCCGACCTTCGCAAGCTGATGGGCGCGACCAATCCTGCGAACGCCGAGGAGGGAACGATTCGGAAAAAGTTCGCCGCATCGATTGAAGAGAACGCCATTCATGGATCGGACGCCGAAGACACGGCGAAGTTCGAGATTGGCTACTTCTTCGCGGGATACGAGCTGGCGTAAAGACTGCGAGCGGCCGCTTTTTGGGCCGCCGCTCGCCTCATAAAAAGGCTATTTGAACACGCCATTCCCTCGCCAGATCTCATCGCGATGTTTGCTGAAGTCGATCATGGAAAGGAATGCCGGACCGCCGAGCGGCTGGGCTTTCATGGCCTCTCGAAGCGCGGCATTGACCTTGTCCACGGAAGCATTATTGGCCGCGACCCAGACAATAGCAAAGCCTCCAGGCGGGTTGGTATGGACCGCCTGCGTGTCTACCTCGTATTCCACAATGGTGCCGTCAGCGAGCAGCTTTTCCATGAGCGGCACGATCAAGCTCTTGCTGAGCACGTCAATTGCATCATCCGGAGCATCGTCTTTCAGCTTGTAAAACGCAACCTGCAGGGTGGCGTTCTTATATGGACCGGAATGCTTGTTGTAGTACCTGCTGATCAGTATCTCGTCCGCGTGTTTTGTGGCGGTCTGGAGCACGGCGGGGGGAGCGGACGAGTTGACCTCGTCGAGCACGTTCAGCAGGCCGGCCATGGACATGGATGACCACCAGTCGTCGTGCGTGTAGCCGTCGGGCTGGTGTACGAGGTTCTCGTCGCTGCCGTATCCGACGAGGGTCCCGTCAGCCAGCGCTTTATCGAGAATCGCCTTGTCGGAATCTTTTGAATTCGCCATGTCCGGCCAGTGCGCGCGGGGAATCTGCCAATTGGCGACATAGGTATACATGGGCGGTTTTTCGTTTACCTCAGAGTTCTGAGCGCTTACCGGCAAAGTACACAAGCTGGAAAAGGCCAGTACGCACAGTCCCATGAAGATGCTGCATGATTTTCGGGTCATCCTCTTTCTCCTGAATTGATATAGGCGGCGTGCTTCAGGGGAACCGACTGGCGGGAGTGTAATGGAAGGTATGTTCCTCTGTATATAGGGAAAAAGCCCCGGCGGGGGACCGGGGCTGAAGTTCTAAAAGTGGTGGGCCAGGCTCACGATCACGGTGTAGTCGGCGAAGAAGGCGTCGCCGCCGGTCGTGCCGTTCTTGATCTCCGTTACGCTGGGCTCGCGGTTACGCGCCACCGCCCAGGGGCCGTTCACCGAGAGCGTGTCGCGCCTGAAATTGACCATAAAGCCCGGATCAATCGAGACGATATAGCCCGGACGCCGGAATCCGTCGTTGCCGCCGATCAGGTCGTGGGCGGGCACGCCTTCGTCGCGCACGCCAAAACTCGCCGCGACTCCGCGCAGCTTTGGCACCGCCTGAGCCAGCCCGGCCCTCCACAGATATTGGTCGGCGACCGACATGACGCCCTGTCCGGGCTGGCGGCGGAAGGTCGCCACTCCGTTGGTGTTCATCGGGTTCACCAGATATTGACCCTGCATATAGCCAAAGCCGGAGTGCCACAGGCGCTTGTATCCCTGAGTGGCAAACAGCAATCCCCATCCACCGTCACCGGGCTGCATGGACTGGTCCGCGGTGGCCTTGATGATCTGACCTTTATAGAGGGCTGACCCGGTCGCGTCGTCCACGCTTGTGGGAGCTTTCAAAGAGAGGCTGATGGCCACGTTTCCGCCGTTCTCTGTTGGCGGACGGAAGACCCATGCCTGCGCGCCAACTGTGAGGTCGCCGATTCCGCTGACCTGAAAGACGCCCTGCGGCGGATAGATCTGGTTGCGCGTGCCGTCGAACACGGGCGCGCTGGCAATCAGGCTCCAGCGCGGCGTCAGCTTGTACTCCACGCCAATATCAAAAATATTCTGGTGGTTGCGGACGGCGTTGGGGCGGTTGATTTCCTCAGTGCCGACAAAGTATTTGTTGGAGTTGAAAACTCGGTAGCCCACCGTGACGGTGAGATTGTGGATTGAGAGTCCGCCCGGGGAATGGTCGTTGCCGGAGACCAGTTCATCCATGGTCCTCTGCGTGGAGTGGGCGGCGATACAGCCCTGTCCCCAGGCGCTGCCCAGACCAAACACCGCAGCGCAGAATAGTGCGATTGCTATTTTTTTCATGCGTCACCTTCTGATTTATGGCCTCGAATGCTTCTACTTACGCAATGTGTTCGAGGGTATCCGGCGGTGGGCGCTTCGGTCTTCGCCCAACGGATGGAGGTTCGCCTCCATCGAGAGATGGAGGGGTGCGCTGTAGTATCCTGAACTA
The DNA here is from genome assembly GCA_035765555.1 of Acidobacteriaceae bacterium. Taxonomy (GTDB): domain Bacteria; phylum Acidobacteriota; class Terriglobia; order Terriglobales; family Acidobacteriaceae; genus Silvibacterium. The sequence continues at coordinate 4,021 of DASTXK010000321.1, read as the reverse complement.
GCGCGCCCGTAGCTCAGCTGGATAGAGCGATTGCCTCCGGAGCAATAGGTCGGGAGTTCGAATCTCTCCGGGCGCACCATTTCATAGAGTTTTTTCCCATTCAACTCCCAACTAGCTTTCTTCGGTCACAATCATGTCCGGTTACTTGGGGGCGGAAGGTTCGAAAACAGAGGCAGAAGGTTCAAAAACAGAGGACACCGGAATTGCACGATCGTTCTCAATTTTGAATTTGACAACCGCTGTGCCTAGCACTCCGCATGCCGCGCACTTCGGGGGGACTTCCTGCACAGGCGCATTCACTTCGAGGTTAGAGATTGAAAGCGCCCAGCATCCGGTCTGTATTGCCTTGGTATTGGGCGGACTGATATCTGTAATCGCGTTTTGCACTGGCGAAAAATCAAGCAACGACGGTCCGTTTCGATTCAGCACCCAATAACCCTCGGCACACCATCGACCATAGGTTTCCCGGACAGCGAGCAAAGGCACGCCCTCGATGTCCATGATTCCCGCTTCCACTGGAGGAATACTATTGCTTGGCGGGTTGCTACTGAAATAGAGTTCCCGGTAAAGATTTGGCGCCGACTGCATCACGATCGACTGCCACTCAGCGAGAGTCAAGTCCTCAAAGGAAGCCCGCGATTGGCGTTTCCATTCGCGTCGCAGCTGTGACATCGCCGAGCCCGGCTTGATGTCGAACGTGAGATCAACTTCGATGATTTTTCGTCCGAAAGATTCGCCAATGAGGCGCTGCGATGACTTCACCGCATAATCGGCGATTGTGACCTTTCTGCCAGTATCCGTCTTACAGCCTAGACATAGACTACTGTTGATGTTCCGCTCCGGCGAGAAGTGAAGAAAATACGCCAAAGGATGTGGGGTGTTTGGCGCCTTGCTCTGCCCCGAAGGGACGGACACGCGCTGCCACTGCGCGCCAGCGGGTGACAGGGCAAACAGAACGAGAATGGCAGCTGCGATTCTCACGTCGTCCCGTACGATTTCGTCCTAAGTTGGATGATATGCCTCCTCATGCACGTACCGATTCTGGCCTCTTCACATATGTAGCCCGCCGGACATAAGATTGAGCCGGTATGTTGCCATTCTTGTCCGACCGCATATTTCGGATAGGCGCGGCTGTGGTCATTCTGGGCAGCGCGCCGCTGCTGATCATCATTTTCTTGTCAAAGATTGGCCTTTGGCCCGATCCGCACCCTAATCCGTAGAACCGGGAATCCTGGTTTTCGTCACCTTCTGGCCGGGAGTCATCCTGATGGCCGCTGGAATTTTCCGCTCCATGCTCCGGAGGCCCCGAAAGGGCAGAGATTAAAATAACGCATACTTCTCATGACTGACACTTCAGTTGCACAGCAGAACGCTTCGCTTGCGCGCAAGGTACTGCGCGGATTCGCCAATCCCGTTGCGTGGATCGCGTTCCTCGGCTGCGCGCCGCTCCTCGCCCTGCGGATATTGCCGCTACTCCACTTCAATCATCCGGGGGATTTCGCGCTTTATTGGTCGGCGGGCAGCCTTTTCTTGGCGGGCGATAATCCATACTCCAGCCACGCGATGCTTGCCTTTGAGCTCTCTCACGGGTGGCCATTTGTGCATCCGATGATGTTCTGTCCGCCCTGGGTATTGCCCTTTGCGGCGCTTGCCGCAGCGTTTTCTTACCATGGCGCCCGGCTGGGCTGGCTGGCGATTTCTTTTCTGCTTGACTGCATTTCTTGTATCGCGCTATGGCGCTACTTTGGGGGAGAGTTCAGGCGCGCATGGATAGCGGTAGCGTTCGTAGCCACGTTTCTGCCCATGGCCGCGGCTGAGTATCTTGGGCAGATTACGCCTCTGGTTCTTGTCTCGCTTGTGATTTTTCTCTTCCTTCTTCGCCATGAGCGAGATTATGCCTCCGGCCTTATGCTGCTTGGAGTTGGACTGAAACCGCATCTTCTTTATCTCGTTTTGCTGGCAGTCCTGCTCTGGGCTGTTCAGCATCGCAGGTGGAAAATGATTGCCGGCGCCATTACCAGCTATTCCGTCGCCATAGGGGCAGTGTTCATCTACAATCCGCGGACGCTCACTTATTTGCATAACTCGGTGGGACCGGCGACTCAGGTACTGACCGGAGCAGGTGGAGTGCTGCGCGGTTTGTTTGGAGCGCAACACGCCTGGTTCCAGTTTCTGCCGACAATCGCGGGTCTCGGGTGGTTTCTCTTTTACTGGTTGCGGCTGCGCCATCGCTGGGACTGGGAAGAGCATCTTCCTCTGTTAGTCCTGGTCTCGCTGTGCAGTGCGCCCTATTACTGGTACCACGATTTTCTTCTGGTCGCGCCCGCGCTGATTTATATCGCAGTCAGAATGAAGGAGCGGCTGCCATTGCTGGTTCCGGGATGGTTGCTCGTGCAATGCGGGATTTTGTTTTGTGCGCACGTGTCAGCCGCATTGGAAGCCACAGCCGGGCTGGTCTGGATAGGGTTCTATTTTTACGCAAGGGCCGTGCGCGCCCGAAACTACTCGCCACAGAGGGTGGAGAGCGAAAGCGCCGTGTAGAAGTGCTGCTCGCTCCGGTGGGGCATGGGCGTATCTTTTTGACAGCCGTGGCCTTTTGGCGTTTTCATGGATGACGTAGCTTTCGCCTCAAGGAGCCGATCCATGCTGCGGAAATCCCTCTCTTTCAGAACTCTTCCTCTCGCCTTCGCCCTTTTGCTTTTCGCCTTCATGCCCGCGATGCATGCCCAGTGCAAGCCTCCGGCCAACCAGCATCCAGTTCTTAGCCCGGCGGAGCAGACCAGCGTTACGCTCAACGGAAAAGACATCACGGTTTACTACTGCGCGCCGTCGGCGCGGGGACGGAAGGTCATGGGTGAGCTGGTGCCCTATGGAAAGGTGTGGCGGTCGGGGGCCAATACCTCAACCACGCTCAAGACCGACACCGATCTGATGATTGGCCGCCAGAGAGTTCCGGCTGGGACCCACACCATCTACACGCTGCCTTCGGCGACGGTGTGGAAGCTGATCATCAACAAGCAGGTGGGGCAGTGGGGCACGGTTTACAACCAGCCTCAGGACCTGGCGCGGATTACGATGGAAAAAGGGCCGACGCCAAGCTCTCCTGTTGAGACATTCAAGATTTACTTCGACCACACGAACGGCAATAAAACGCAACTGCATCTGGCGTGGGAGAACACGGATGTGTATGTGCCGGTGACGGCGGTCAAGTAGATTCAATTCTCGTCATTGAAAGCGGCGCCTCGTCGCATGAGGCGCCTTTCCTGAGCAGGGCCACCGCTGTGATAACTTGGAAAAAGCGGGAGCCCGTAGCTCAGTAGGTAGAGCAACGCCCTTTTAAGGCGTGGGTCCTGGGTTCGAATCCCAGCGGGCTCACCACCGGATTCACTTCTACCGCTTCCGCCCTGCCCACGCCTTCACGTATTTCCAGTGGATATAAACCGAGTGGTTCAGGTGGTAGATCAGTCCGGGGACGCCATCCAGAAAGCCCAGCCGGAAGACGTAGTTCTTAATGAAAGTCGCGGCCGGATTCAGCAGCGCCAGCCAGAGAAATCCGGGCAGGGTTGCGGCCTTGGCGCGTTCAACCAGCACCGCCACATTTTCTGAACTGTAGTCGTTCATGTGGCTGAGGTACTGCTCAAAGCTGGGATAAGCGTAGTGGATCAGATCGTGCTTCAGCGTGCCTTTGGGACCCCCAAATTGGGGAGTTCCATGCGGGCCCACGTGGGTTGGCATGGTTGCGCTGCCGCGACGCCACAGCCGCAGCTTGTGATCGGGATAAAACCCTCCGTGGCGAATCCAGCGGTCCATAAACAGGTTCAGGCGGGGGACCCAATAGGCCTTAAATTGTGGGTTTGCGATGGTCTTCTGGATTTCCGCCGCCAGTTCCGGGCTGACCACCTCATCGGCATCGAGCAGCAGAATCCAGTCACAGGCGCATTTCGCAATGGCGATGGACTTCTGTTCGGGATGGCCCCTGAAGTCGCGATTGAAGGAGTGTTTGGCGCCGAACTCGCGAGCA
>DASTXK010000320.1:0-9714 GCA_035765555.1 Acidobacteriaceae bacterium | reverse complement strand
CATCTATGTCGAGGCCGCGCAATGGAAAGACCCCTTGGAGTTGCAGGAACTCTGGGCGCTTCCGACATTTATAAAATTCACGCTGCTCGAATCCATCCTCCGGCAGGCCACGGCCATGCTGCGTAACCCGCAATCTTCGGAAGCCGCAGACCCCGGCCTGCTCACCATCCGCATTCGCAGCCTGCGCGAGCTCGGCTTTGCCGACTGGACCTCCATGATGGAGCCGCTCATCGTCTTCGAGTCCATTTTGCGAAAAGATCCCGCCGGCGCTTACCCGCAAATGGATTTCAAAAGCCGCGAGGACTACCGCGAGCGCATCGCGGAACTTGCCCGCCACTCCGACTGCTCGGAAACAGAAATTGCCGGCATCGCCCTCGAGCTTGCCCGCGAAGCCCACGCCCGCGTCTTCACCGATCCGCGTCTTGCCCTGCGTTTTTCCCACATCGGCTATTACCTCGTCGATCACGGCGTTCACGCGCTCACCGCCGGCATCGGATACCGCCCCCGCCTCATCGACCGCATTCGCACCTTCGTCCGCCGCAACGCCGACGACTTCTACATCGGCGGAATCGAAATTCTCTCCGTCATCCTCATCGCCGCCATCCTGCTGCCGCTCATCCCCAACCACTCCATCATCGGCGGACTCACCTTCGCCTTCATCCTTCTCATTCTGCCCGCCACGCAGGCCGCCGTCGATTTCATCAACAACACCGTCACCTCGCTCTTCAAAGCCGCCGCGCTCCCCAAACTCGACTTCTCCGAAGGCATCCCCGATGAATTCACCACGCTGGTCGCCGTCCCCACGCTGCTGCTGAACGAGAAGCAACTTCGCGAGCTGATCGACGAGCTGGAAATGCGCTTCCTCGCCAATCCCGATCGCAATCTTCACTTCGCCCTGCTCACCGACCTGCCCGACTCGCTCTCGCGTCCCCTAGAAAACGACACCGACCCTCTCGTCGATCTCGCCGTAAGCCTCATCGACGATCTCAACCTGCGCTACCCTCCATCGCCCAAACACGGATCATTCTTCCTCCTTCACCGCCATCGCGTCTTCAATGCGCGCCAAGGCGTCTGGATGGGCTGGGAGCGCAAGCGCGGCAAGCTGCTCGACCTCAACAAATATCTGCGCGGAGAATTCGACGCCTTTCCCGTCAAGGCCGGAAACCTCGCCACACTCTCCCGCGTGCGCTACATCATCACCCTCGACTCGGACACGCAGTTGCCGCGCGGCACCGCCGCTGCCATGGTCGGTGCCATGGCGCATCCGCTCAACCGCGCCATCATTGATCCCAACCGCCGCATCGTCACCGCCGGATACGGAATTCTCCAGCCCCGCGTCGGCGTCAGCGTCCACTCGGCGCTTCAATCGCGCCTCGCCGCGCTTTACTCCGGCCAGGCCGGAATCGACATCTACACCCGCGCCGTCTCCGACGTTTACCAGGACCTCTACGGCGAAGGCAGCTTCACCGGCAAAGGCATCTACGAGGTCGACGCGCTCCACACCGTGCTCGAGCAGCGCTTCCCCCGCAACGCGCTCCTCAGCCACGACCTCATTGAAGGCGCCTACGCGCGCGCCGGACTCGCCACCGACATCGAAGTCATTGACGACTACCCCTCGCACTACAGCGCCTACACGCGCCGCCAGCACCGCTGGGTGCGCGGCGACTGGCAAATCGCGCAGTGGCTCTTCGCGCGCGTGCCCGACGAGTCCGGCCGCTTCGCCCGCAACCCCATCTCCACCATCTCGCGCTGGAAAATCTTCGACAATCTGCGCCGCTCGCTCGTCGAGCCCCTCACCCTCATCCTGCTCGTCGCCGGATGGCTCGGCCTGCCCGGAGGCGCGCTCTACTGGACGCTCGTCACCGTCTTCCTCATCCTCGCGCCAACCCTCGTGCGGCTCGTCTTCGGAGTGGGACGCGCCATCTTCAGTGAACAACCCGGCGGCATCCGCGAAAACACCAGCGACTTCTTCCACGCCGTCTTCCTCGCCCTGCTCAACCTCGCGTTCCTTCCTCACCAGACCATGTTTTCGCTGGACGCCATCATCCGTTCCCTTGTCCGGCGTCTCGTCACACATCAGCGCATGCTCGAATGGGAAACCGCCGCGCAGGCCGAGTCTTCCAAAGGCAAGGTCACGCCCGTGGACCGCTACCTGGCCGCGAGTTCTATCTTCGCCATCGCCATGGCCATCGTGCTGGCCATCGTTCACCTGCCTGCTCTTGAAGTCGCCGCCCCCATCCTCCTCCTCTGGACATTCGCCAACGGCATCTCCATCTGGCTCAACCATCCTCCGCGCGAAGAAGCCCACCGCCCGGATGCCCGCCAGGAACCACTGCTTCGCCTGCACGCGCTGCGCATCTGGCGCTTCTTCCACGAGTACGGAGGCGCGCGCCACAACTACCTCATCCCCGATCATGTGGAAGAGGAAACCCTTTTCGAGGCCCCGCGCGTCTCGCCCACCAACTTCGGACTGCTGCTCAACGCCCGTCAGTCCGCCGTCGAATTCGGCTTCCTCACCGTGCCCGAATTCTGCGAGCTAACGCAACGCAGCTTCGCCTCCATGGACCGCCTCGTGAAGCTGCGCGGCCATATCTACAACTGGTACGACACCCAGACTCTCGAGCCGCTTCCGCCCTTCACCATCTCCTCCGTCGATTCAGGCAACCTCGCCGCCTCGCTCTACACCCTCCGCACCGGAACGCACTCGTTCCTGCGTGCTCCGCTCATTTCTCCCGCGCTCTTTCGCGGACTGCAAACCCATTGGCAAACGCTCAAGCAGCACGACGACATCCCTCCGGAAATCGCCGCGCTCACTCTGCCCTCCGTCCGCGCCACTGTGCAGGAATGGTGCGCCTGGGCCATCGAAATCGCCGCCCTACCCGCCTTCCAAACCATCCGCGAATACACCGGGCCATCTCACGAGGACGTCGTGTGGTGGCTCAATGAAACGCGCGCCCGACTGCGCGCCATCACATCGCTCATTACCAACTACGCGCCCTGGCTCCTGCCTCAATTTGCCCGGCTTTCCGAACTAATGGAAAATCCCTTTCCCGCCCTGAAAGACGCCGCCGCATTCGCCGGCCAACTCGACGACCAACTCTCCCGCGTCGATGCCGCGCCCGCCGACCAGCCGCTTATTCAAAATCTTCGCTCTCGGCTCCCCGCCGCGCGCCAGCGCCTGACGAAGCTCGTCGAAACCATCAACTCCATTTCCAACGAGGCCTTCCGAAAAGCCGAAGCCATGGATTTCTCCTTTCTCATCCACAAGCAGCGGCAACTCCTCTCCATCGGCTACGACGTCAACTCCAACAAGCTTCACGTCGCGACCTACGATATGCTGGCCTCCGAGGCGCGCCTTGCCGCCTTCATCGCCGTCGCGCGCGGCGAGCTTTCGCAACAGGGCTGGTTCAAGCTTGGGCGCGCCCACACCGCCGCCTTCGGATGCTTCATCCTGCTCTCCTGGACCGGCACCATGTTCGAGTACCTCATGCCGTCGCTCTGGATGCGCAGCTATCCCGGCACGCTCATCTCGCGCTCGCTCACCTCCGTCATCGCCATTCAGGACCGCTTTGCCAGCCAATTCAACATTCCGTGGGGCATCTCCGAATCTGGCAACGCGCGCACCGATCAGGCCGGCCACTACCAATATCAGGCGTTTGGAATTCCGCAGATTGCGCTGAAGTGGGACGCCGAAGCTGGCCCCGTCATCTCGCCCTACTCCACGTTTCTGGCGCTGGGCATCGACCCCGCCAACGCAATGCGCAACCTGCGCCGCATGGCCGACGCCGGATGGATCGGCGCATACGGCTTCTATGAGGCTGCTGACTTTTCTGAATCAAAAAAGAAGCCCGTGCTGGTGCGCGAATGGATGGCCCACCATCAGGGCATGTCGCTGCTCGCCATCCTCAATCTGCTCGAAGGCAACATCGTGCAGGACTGGTTCCACGCCAACCTCTTGTTTCAGGCCAACGCGCTCCTGCTCCACGAAAAGCCCGTCCGCGCCGCCACCCTCCGCGCCGAACAGAAGCGCAATTCCTGATCGCTGACAAATCCCCGCCAATTGATATGCACCACTTTGTCCACTTGAAAAAACAAAGAATCTGAGGAACAATCACTCCGATCTGTTTTCCCCCACCAACCAAGCCCTCAAAGTCTCTGTCTGCTCGGGAGGAAAGAAATGCTTCAAAGACTAGAGAATGTCTATCTTATGCTTCTCAGGATCGCTGTGATCCTGGCAGCAAGCCTGCTCTTAATTGGCGCTGGAGTTTGCATATTTCGATCTGCGAACTCCTTTCTTAAATCAGGCAGAACAACGACACCGCAACCCATTCACATCTCGGCGCAGAAATTACTTCCTGAAATTTTGGAAACAAAACGAAATTCCGCTGAGGGCCAACCGACGAGCGGAACGCCGGTGGCCCCTTCAGTCGATTCAAACCAGATTTACTATGACCGCGCAGCAACGATTGTCAGCAGCTTCATAGACAAATATACCCACGGAACTCAGACCATCAGTAAAGAAAAGCTAGAGGAGATGATCAAGAAGCAAGCGCAGTCGCAAGATGATCCGAATCTGGAGAAGGTATATGCGCAGAACTTTTCCACATATATTTCAAAAGTTTTAACGAATCGCGATATAACAGTTCTGGCCAGCTATAGCTCGCCAGACCAGGTTTTCCAGATATTAGGAAAAGCAATAGGCGCATTCGACACAGATTTTACGAAACAGGTTACGAAGCAACAAGCCGAACGAGACACCGAACGGCAGGAGGCTATTGCAGAAAAAGCAGAAGGGCTACAGCTTATCTATATAGCGGCGGGTTGTCTGGGGACATTCCTCTTGGTGGTTTTCCTTTTTATTTTTATCAGAATCGAGAGAAGTCTTCGCAATTTAGCACCTTCTCGGGAGATGGCGGCTTCGCATCCCAGTCTTGTGTAGTCGCAGTGGTTCCGACTGAGTAGAATCTGGCTGCCCCATCCTTGAACGCGCGGTTTGCGTTCAAGGATGGGAGGCACGATCCTTGGCCCTGATCCCTGGCCTCTGGCCGCTGCTTCTCACACCACAAAATACTTCGCCTGCGGATTATGAATCACAAAGGCGTTCGTGCTCTGTTCCGGGTCCATGTGGAAGCCTTCCGTCAGCCGCACGCCGATGTTCTTCTCCGGCTCCAGCAGCGCGAAAATCTTCGCCTGGTCCTCCAGGTTCGGACACGCCGCATACCCAAATGAATACCGCGACCCGCGATACTTCTGGTGGAACAGATCGGTGATCTTCTCCGCGTCGTCGCCTTCAATCCCCAACTCGCGACGGACAATCTTATGCGTCAGCTCGGCCATCGCTTCAGCAGTCTCAACGCTCAGCCCATGCGTGTACAGATAGCGTGTGAAGTCCCCGGCCTCGAACAGCTTCTTCGTCTCCTCGCTGGCCTGGCGGCCAACCGTCACCACCTGGAACCCGATCACGTCCATCTGCCCCGAACTCTTCGGCAGCAGAAAATCGGGTATCGACAGCTTCCGCCCTTCCCTCTGCCTCGGGAACGTGATCCGCAGCCGCTCCTTCCCGGGGTCTTCCGGCTCATACACAATCACGTCGTTGCCTTCCGACTGCGCCGGAAAAAATCCGTACACCGCCTGCGGATGGAACCACCCCTTCGCCTTAATCTCCGCCTGCAAATCTTCCAGCACCGGACGATACTTCTCCTCCACCAGCCTTGCGTAGTCCGTCGCCGACGCCGTTTTCAACTGCCACTGGTTTTTGAACAACGCCGTCTCATTCACGTACCGGAAGACTTCATCAAGATCAAAATCCTTCTTCACCTTCACGCCATAAAACGAAGGCTTCGGCATGTCCGGCGAGGGCTTCACCCAGGCCGACCGCTCGGTTGAAACCGGCCCCAGCGGCTGCTCCGGCTCTGCCGCCGCCGGCTTCACAAACACCTTCACGGTCTTGCCTTCTTCCATCCGCTTCTCGCGCGCTTCCGCTTCCTCCGCGGTAAGGTCGCTCATCACGTGCAGCCCGGTGAAGGCATCATCCGCGTAGAACACCGCCGACGAATACTCCCGTCGCAAGTCATCCTCCACATACTTGCGCGTCAGCGCCGCCCCGCCGCAAATCACCGGAACTTCCGCCTGCATCCGCTGCAAGTCCTGGATCACGTACTTCATCTCCAGCGTGGACTTCACCAGCAGCCCGCTCAACCCAATCGCGTCCGCCTTGTGCTCCTGCGCAGCCTTGATAATCACATCCGCCGGCTGCTTAATGCCCAGGTTCACCACCTTGTAGCCGTTGTTCGACAGGATAATGTCCACCAGGTTCTTCCCAATGTCATGCACATCGCCCTTCACCGTGGCCAGCACAATGGTGCCCTTCTGCGAACCCTCCACCTTCTCCATCTTCGGCTCAAGATACGCGACCGCCGCCTTCATCACGCCCGCCGAATCCAGCACCGACGGCAACTGCATCTTCCTCGCGCCGAATAACTCGCCGACGGTTTTCATCCCGTCCAGCAGCACCGTGTTGATCAAATCCAGCGGCGTGTAGGTTTCGAGCGCCGTCTCCAGGACCTGCTCCAGAGACCGCTTCTCCGCGCCGTGCCCAATCGCCCGCTCGCCGCGAATAATCAACTGCTTCAGCTTGTCCTCGGTCGAAAGCGTCTCCAGCGCGACCTCATCCTCGGCAACTGGACCTTTGCTCCCGCCGCTGAAGTGCGCCATGTAAACCTGTAGCGGATCACCCTCCGACGTGTCATGGAAAATCAGCTTCCGCGCCAGTTCCACTTCGCGCTCGGGAATCTTGTACAGCGGATAAATCTTCGAGTAGTTCACAATCGCGGAATCCAGCCCGCGGTCCACCGCCTCTTTCAGAAACACGCTGTTCAGCACGCGCCGCGAATAGGCGCTCAACCCAAAGCTGATGTTGCTGACGCCGAGTATCGTCTTCGCCTCAGGCAGTTCACGCTTGATGAGCCGGATGGCCTCCAGCGTCTCCATGCCCGCCGTGCGATACTCCTCCTGCCCCGTCGAAATCGGCAGTGTCAGCGCATCAAAGATCAAGTCGCGCCCGTGAACGCCATACTTCTCCGTCGCCAGCTTGTAAATCCGCTTGGCTACCGCCAGCTTCTTCTCCGCCGTCAGCGCCATGCCGTCTTCGTCAATCGTCAGCGCCACCACCGCCGCGCCGTAGCGCTTCGCCATCGGCAGCACTTTGCTGGTGCGCTTCTCGCCGTCCTCCAGGTTCACGGAGTTGATCACCGGCTTGCCCGGAATCCGCTTCAGCGCCTCTTCCACCACATCGGCTTCGGTCGAGTCCACCACAATCGGAGCCGGGACCCTCGTCGCAATCTTCTCCAGCACCGCGTTCATGTAGGCCTTTTCGTCCTCGCCCACAATCGCGCAGCACAGGTCCAGCATCTGCGAGCCTTCCGCCGCCAGCTTTTTCGCCAGCGCCAGAATCCCGTCATAATCGCCCGCCTTCACCATGTTCTTGAAGTGCTCCACGCGGGTCGTCGTGTTCATTTCCTCGGCCACAATCACCGGCTGGCCGTCCACCTCCAGCGGAACCACGCTGAACGCGCTCGCCGCCACACTCTGCGGCTTCACCTCGCGCTTCGCCGGCTTCGCGTCCTTCACCGCCTCGGCCACGGCCTTCAGATGCGCCGGAGTCGTCCCGCAACATCCGCCCACCACCTGCACACCGTATTCGGTCACAAACCGCCGGTGGTACGACGCCAACTCCTCCGGAGTCAGCTTATAAACCGCGTGCCCGCCCTCATTCTGCGGAAGCCCCGCGTTGGGCAGCACGCTCACCGGCTGCACCGCGTTCTGGCACAGGAACCGCACCGCGTCGTTCATCTCCGCCGGGCCGGTCGCGCAGTTCAATCCAATAATGTCCGGATCCAAAACCTCAAGCGAAGCCAGCGCCGCGCCAATTTCGGTGCCCAGCAGCATCGTGCCCGTCGCCTCCAGCGTCACCTGCATCTGGATCGGCAGCCGCTTGCCCGTCTTCTTCAGCGCGTCGTGGCAGGCCGCCAGCGCGATCTTCGCCTGCAACAAATCCTGGCTCGTCTCGATCAGCAGAATATCGACGCCGCCTTCGATCAGCGCCTCCGCCTGCTCCACATACGCCGCCGCCATCGCGTCATACGTAATGTGCCCCAGCGACGGCAGCTTGGTCGTCGGCCCAATCGATCCGGCAACAAAGCGCGGCTTGTCGGGCGTCGAAAACTCCCGCGCCACATCTTTAGCCAGCTTCGCGGCGGCAATGTTCAGCTCGCGCGTCCGGTCCTCAAGCTCATACTCGGCCAACACAATGCGCGACGAGCCAAAGCTGTCCGTCTCCACCACATCGCACCCGGCCTCAAAAAAAGCCGCATGAATGCCGCGAATAATCTCCGGCTTGCTCAGCACCAGCAGCTCGTTGCAGCCTTCTTTGCCCCAGTAGTCATCCACCGTGGGCGCATGCACCTGGATGTTGGTGCCCATCGCCCCGTCGTATACAACGACACGCTCGCGCAGAATATTTAAGAAATCAGACATAGGAATTTTTCTTGAGAAACCTGTGGCCGGAAGCAGAAAAAAGCTACAGCGCCTCTCTCCATGCTACCGGAACCGCTGGAAAGACCCGCACTCCCGCGCACGGAACGGCGATATCCCGCAATGAAAGGAAGTACCCGCCACCCGAACCGCCGTCAGGGTACCGACCATCGATCGCTGAATTCTGGGTGCCCCATATCTCGCAGAGATATGGGAAATCTGTTCTGGCCCTGCGCCCGTCTTCTACGGCTTGCCGTGATGCGCCGTAGGCGGCAGCATCCCATTGGCGCGCAGATACGCGGCCTCCTGGCTGTAGTGATCGTCCCAGTCTCCAGTGAGCGCCAGAATCGAAGCCGCGGCGGTCATCGTACGCCCCCCAAAAAAGGGAACCCTGTCGTTCAGCTTCGAGTCGTTGAAGCTCTCCAGCGACTTGTTGCAGTATTCAAAAGAGCTCTTAAGTGAAGCGATCAACTCCGCCTTGGGCGAACCGGCCGTCAGGCTATTCTTCGCCGCCTCCGGCGCGCCGGTAAGCCAATGGCATACCATTCGATTGGCATTCCCGATATGCAGGACGATCCCGCCAAACGTCCGCGAGCCGGCCGTGGGCTTGTAGTTGTACTTCTCGGCAGGCATCTCTTCAGCCGCCGCAGCCATGTTGCTTGACGCCCGCTGCAACGATTCCTTCAGCGCGTCAGTGATCGGATTAGCAGATTGCGCCCTGCCAACAGCGGGCAGCAGAACAATGGTGATGGTGAGAACAGCAACAGACAGCGTAGCGGACTTGAGCACTTTCATCCCTGCCTCCCTGCTTTGTTACCCAACTGCCCCGGGTGCCGCATATCTCGCAGAGATATGGGAAAGCCGGTCGCTTCTATTTCGACTGCGCCGCCATCTCAGGCATCGCCACCAGCATGTCTTCCTTGCGCATCACCAGATTCGTCGCGTTCAGGCTCGCCAGCTCAAATCCGTGTCCATGCGTAATGGCGTCCGTGGGGCAGGCCTCGACGCAGTATCCGCAAAAGATGCAGCGGTTGTAGTCGATGTTGTAGACCTTGGCGTAGCGCTCGGAACTGGAAATCCGCTTCTCGTCAGTATTGTCGGCGGCTTCAATGTAAATGCAGTTCGCCGGGCATGCTGCCGCGCACAAAAAGCAGGCTACGCACTTCTCCAGACCATTTTCGT
>DASTXK010000319.1:0-6349 GCA_035765555.1 Acidobacteriaceae bacterium | reverse complement strand
GGCGGCATTCGACATTCTCATTCCTCCTTCAAAAACTCGCAAGATCTAGAAAACAAACAGGGTGGCCCACACAAGCCCGTTTTTGGCTTGTGTGGGGGACATATCCAAAACCACAAAAACAAAAGGCGCAACCCCAATGGCTGCGCCTTCAACTTCACTCTTAAGTTCAGAATAGCAAATCAGATCCTAATTTCATGCAAATTCAAGTCGCTGATTCTAAGCGACTTATAAGATTTACCTCTTGACAAAAGTTTTCCACAGGGCGAAGCGCCCCCATCCTGACCTCTGCACCCGAACCCCGACCGCTGCTAAACCCTTTATTTTCTAGATCTTACAAATTAACTCATTTGTTTTGTAGATTTTACGAATTCTGCGATCTTTTTTTATCGCGTAACCGCTGCCGCTGCACGCTGGCCGAAAAAAAAGAGGCCCGCGAACCGTCGCGGGCCTTGCAGTCGAGTGCGGAGAAGGAAAAGCGTGTCAGATCGCCCCAGCAGGCAAGACGCTTGCCGGGGGCCCCGATTAGGCGGAGCGGCGTGTGCGCTCCCGCTCCCGATCCTGGATTTCGTCGATCTTGTCTTTAGTCCGGTCTTTAATGTCCTGGACTTTGTCCGTGGTCCGGTCGCGCGCCTCATTGGCGCGCTCTTCGGTTTCGTGCTCGTGCCGCTTGGCGCTGTCGTGCGCCGCGTCCTTCGCCTTGCCCCAGGTTTCCTTGGCCGCGCCTTTGGCCTGGTCGGCGACTCCGCGGTTCGCCATTTTCTGGTTGCCGACGACTTCGCCGGTTTTCTGTTTGATCTTGCCCGTTACCTGATCAGTCTTGCCGCTTACCTGGTCCTGATTCATGATTAAACTCCCTGCTTACAGGTTTGGTTGAGCGTGCGTTTGTGTGTCCGCGACGATGTTCGCGGGCCTTCCTAAACTCGTCTTCGACCGGTAATAAGTTGGATGAGCAAAACGACTATGGCCAGCACCAGCAGAATATGAATGTAGGCGCCGATTGCGTGGAAACTTACCAGTCCGATCAGCCATAGGACTAAAAGAATTACGAAGATCGTCCAAAGCATTTGCGTTCTCCTTAATCGCGCATTCCCCGCAGTGGTAAGGTGCGGGGGAGGGGGCCGGGGGTTGCCGTACAATCGAAACTCTGAGGAGTATCAGAGACTTATGCGGATCGCGATTCAGGGGGAGCCGGGGTCATTCAGCCATGAGGCGGCGCTGGGCGTCGCGCCCGGGGCAACCATTTTGCCGTGCGCGGTCTCGGCGGATGTCTTCGCGGCGGTCGACGAGGGGCGGGCGGACTGCGCCGTGATTCCGATAGAGAACTCCCTGGCCGGGTCGGTCGCGGAGCACTACGACCTGCTGCTGACGCAGGACGTCGCGATTGAGAGCGAGTCGCTGCTGAGGATCCGGCACAATCTGATCGCCATGCCGGGGACGAAGCTGGAGCAGATTGAGCGGGTGTCGTCGCATCCCGTGGCGCTGGCGCAGTGCCGGGGGTTTCTGGAAGCGCATCCCCAGATGCAGGTGGTCCCGTTTTACGACACGGCGGGGAGCGTGAAGCGCCTGATGGAGCAGAGCGACGCCAAGGCCGCCGGCATCGCCAGCGCGCAGGCGGCGCGGCACTACGGCGGAGAGATTCTGGCAGCGGGCATTGAAGACAATCCCCAGAACTACACGAGATTTTTCCTGATTCGCAGGCGGGAGCTGGTGCGGGTTGATCCCAACCCCGACAAGGTGAGCCTGGCATTCAAGGTGGAGAACCGTCCCGGCACGCTGGTGGCTGCGCTGGAGGTCTTTGCCGGGCTGGGGACAAATCTGACGCGGATCGAGTCGCGCCCCGTGCCGGGTCGTCCATGGGAGTACGTCTTTTACGCCGACTACCAGCTTTCGTCACCGGAGATCGCAGACGAGGCGATCAAGCTGCTGTCCGCGCACTGCTCGATCGTGAAGGAGCTGGGGAGGTATCGAGCAGCGCGGAGCGATCAGCGTTCAGCGGTCAGCGAAAAAGCGGTCGGCTGAGAAGCGACTTTTCCGCATCTGTGACGCCATGCCGATACGAAACTTCCAGCAGCCGATTCGTCCGACGCCGCCTAACCGAACCAGCCTGGTTGCCGATGGAGTTGAGGTGTGGTGAACGGATGCCGCTGTGGGCACGTAACTGCATCCTAGAGAACAGACCGGAGTTGGTATGGATTCGGCGGGTTGGAAAGGTAAGTTGTTGAACGAATGATTGATTGGCCTTGGGACGGGTTTCTGCAACCGAATCGGTATTGTAGAGTCTAATAGCTAATAATCTGACATAAGGTGACTCATGGCCAGCGATTTTCTTAGTGTTATTCAGCCCAGCAATCCCAACCAGCGCGAAGGGCGCTCGGAGGGCAAGGCCCTGCCCGTGCTGCCGGTGCGGGACACGGTGCTGTTTCCCCATGCGGTGCTGCCGCTGACGGTCGGGCGCGAAAGCTCGGTGCAGTTGATTCAGTCTCTCGGCGAGGAGAAGACCATCGTCGTGGTGGCGCAGCGCGATGCTCGCATGGACGCGCCGCAGCCCAGCGACCTCTACGCCTTTGGCACGCTCGCGACCATCCACAAAGTGGTGAAGATGCCGAACCAGAGCCTTTTTGTGTTCACGGAAGGCACGGAGCGGGTGAAGCTGGGGACGTTTTCCCAGATTGAGCCGTTCATGACGGCGTCAGTGGAAGTGATTCCCGAGGTTGAGGCGGAGAAAGGCCCGGAGCTTGAGGCGCTGCAGCGGAACGTGCTGCAAACCTTCCAGCAGATCGTGTCCTCGTCGCCCACGCTGTCGGACGAGTTGCAGACCATCGCGATGAACATCGACGAGCCGGGACGGCTGGTGGACTTTATCGCGTCGTCGCTGCCGTTTTTGCAGACCACCGACAAGCAGGAGTTGCTGGAAACGCCAGACATTATGGCGCGGCTCGACCGCGTGAACAAGCATCTGGCGAAGGAACTGGAGGTGCAGCAGCTTCGCAACAAGATCCAGTCGGAAGTTCAGGACCAGGTGCAGCAGTCGCAGCGCGACTATTATTTGCGCGAGCAGATGAAGGCCATTCAGAAGGAGCTGGGCGACCAGGACGAAGGTCAGAAGGACATCGAGGACCTGCGCAAGAAGATAGAAGCCGCCGGAATGCCGGAGGAGACGCGCAAGGAAGCGGAGAAGGAGTTGAACCGCCTTTCGCGGATGTCTCCCATGGCGGCGGACTACTCGCTCACGCGGAACTACATCGAGTGGCTGGCGGTGCTGCCGTGGTCCAAGTCTTCGGGCAGCGCGGTGGACATTGCCAAGGCCAAGCAGATTCTGGACGAGGACCACTACGATCTGGAAAAGGTGAAGGACCGGATTCTGGACTACCTTTCCGTGCGGCGGCTTAAGCCGGACATGAAGGGGCCGATCCTGTGCTTTGTGGGGCCTCCGGGAGTGGGCAAGACCTCGCTGGGGCGCAGCATTGCGCGCGCGCTCGACCGCAAGTTCCAGCGGATTTCGCTCGGCGGCATGCACGACGAGGCGGAGATTCGCGGGCACCGGCGGACATACATCGGCGCGTTGCCGGGGCAGATCATTCAAAACCTGCGGCGCGCGGGCGCGAACGATCCTGTGTTCATGCTGGACGAGATTGACAAGCTGGGGCGCGATTTTCGCGGCGACCCGTCATCGGCGCTGCTCGAGACGCTCGATCCGGAGCAGAACAACACGTTCCGGGACAACTATCTGGACCAGCCGTTTGATCTGTCGAAGGTGCTGTTTATCTGCACGGCGAACCAGCTTGATCCGATTCCGGCGCCGCTGCTGGACCGCATGGAGATCATCGAGCTGCAGGGCTATACCGAGGAGGAGAAGATCCACATCGCCTTCCGATATCTGATTCCGCGCCAGATAAAGGAGAACGGCATCCAGGCGGAGAACATCGAGTTTCCGGAGGACTCGGTCAAGTACATTGTGCGGCACTACACGCGCGAGGCCGGGGTCCGCAAGCTGGAGCAGTTAATTGGCACGGTTTGCCGCAAGAAGGCGCGGCGCATCGCCGAGGGCAAGACGGGCAAGCTGGTGGTCTCGCGCGAGATCGTACAGGAGTTCCTGGGCGGCATTAAGGTGCGGGTGGACACGGAAATTGCCGAGCGCACCAAGCGCGCGGGCGTGGCCGTGGGGCTGGCATGGACCCCGGCGGGCGGAGATGTGCTGTTCATTGAAGCCAACCGCATGAAGGGCAAGGGCGGCTTTACGATGACGGGACAGATCGGCGAGGTGATGCAGGAGTCGATGCAGGCCGCGCTGACCTGGGTGCGCTCGAACGCCAAATCGCTGGACCTGGAAGAGGACTTCACGAAAGACGTGGACATTCACATCCACGTTCCGGCGGGGGCCATTCCCAAGGACGGGCCTTCGGCGGGCGTGACCATGGCGACGGCGCTGGCTTCGCTTATGACCAACACCCCGGTGCGTCCGCTGACCGCGATGACGGGCGAGATTACGCTGAGCGGGAACGTGCTGCCGGTGGGCGGCATCAAGGAGAAGTTCCTGGCCGCGAAGCGCGCCGGCGTGAAGGACGTGATTCTGCCGGCGGAGAACCGCCAGAACGTGGAGGAAGACCTGACTCCGGAGCAGATCGAAGGCGTGGCCATTCACTACGCGAGCCGCATCGAGGACGTGCTCGAGATCGCGCTGCCCAGCTCCACCAAAGAGGAGCAGCACGACGAACAGGTCCGCGAGCAGGTGCTGCAAAACGCGGTGGCATAAGGACTGGCCGTCCAGGCACACGCGGCCTCGCCGCACGGAGTACGTACTGGAGTGGGCGCTCCCGCTGGTCGCGGATTGGGTGTTCTTCTGATGCTGACCATTGGCCACTCCACGCTTCCGATTGAGACGTTCCTGTCGGTCCTGCGGGAGAATGGCGTGCGGATGCTGGCCGACATCCGCACGGTGCCGAAGTCGCGCCACAATCCGCAGTTCGCGCAGGAGAACCTGAAGCCCGCGGTGGAGGCGGCTGGAATCAGGTATCACTGGTTCCGCGACCTGGGCGGGCTGCGCCACACGCGCAAGGACTCCATCAATACGGGCTGGCGTAACGCCAGCTTTCGCGGCTACGCCGACTACATGCAGACGCCGGAGTTCGCCTCCGCGCTGGACGGCCTGCTGAAGTTCGCTCCCCACGACCACACGGCGATTATGTGCGCCGAGGCGGTGCCGTGGCGCTGCCATCGCTCGCTGGTGGGCGATGCGCTGACCGTCCGGGGAATTCCGGTCGAGGACATTACCTATTCGGCAAACGGCAAGAGCCAGCGGCAGCCACACAAAATGACTCCGTTTGCACGGGTCGAGGATGGGCGGTTGTGGTATCCGCCGGAAGAGCAGGGGATAGGGAATAGGGAATAGAGATAACCGGGAAGACTCCCTTCCATGTCCAGCGTCTAACAAGTGCGGTTATTCTGAAGGCAAGATGCGCGTCCGTGTCCTTGTGTTTGGCATTCTCAAAGATCTCGTTCCCGAATCCTCGACGCTGGAATTGCCCGAGGGCGCCAGTGTCAGCGATTTGCTCGCGCGCTACGAGGCCCCGGCGTTCCGGTCGGCGGCGGTTGCGGTGAATCAGGAATATGCCCAGCCGGACCGCGTGCTGCGCGAGGGAGACGAGGTTGCGCTGCTGCCTCCGGTGAGCGGCGGCGCGGACGAGCGGGTTGCGCTGACGCGCGAGCCGATTGATGCTCCCTGGCTGGTTGCGGGGCTGAAGCGCGGGCCGGACGGCGCGGTGGTGGTCTTCGACGGTATTGTTCGCGATAACTCGCGGGGGCGGCGGACGCTGTATCTGGTGTACGAAGCCTACGAGGAAATGGCTCTGAAGCAGATGCGCGCGCTTGTGGACAAGGCTGTGCAGGACTTTGAGATTCGGGACATACGCCTCATCCATCGGCTGGGGCAGCTTGCGGTTGGCGAAACGAGCGTGCTGATCGCGGTGGCCTCGCCGCATCGCGCGGCGGCTTTCGATGCCTGCCGCTGGCTCATCGACACGCTGAAGAAAACCGTCCCCATCTGGAAGAAGGAGCACTTTGAGGACGGGGCGGTCTGGGCGGACGGCGAGCCATTTCCAGCGGAGATTGCACGTTGAAACATCTTTGGATTTTCGCGCTGCTGCTTCCCACCCTTGCCGTCCCAAATGCGGGGGCGGCAGGGATGGGGCACCCCGCAAAGGGTCAGACCGCCCCGCCGATTCACGTGAATGTTCGGCTGGTGAATGTTTTCGTCAACGTGACGGACGCGCATGGCGCTCCGGTGCCGGGACTCACGCAGAAGGACTTCGCGCTCAGCGAAGATGGGCATCCCCAGAAAATTACCTACTTC